>JBGSSC010000096.1:0-4980 GCA_041737265.1 Terrimicrobiaceae bacterium
CACTGACCGTGCGAACACTGGCGGGCTGTATCCGCACCGGCTTCCAAAGGCTGCAATTCACACCGGACCTCCTCCCTGCCGACCTGGTTGGAACGCTGATTTACAACCCGCGGGATGGGGAGTTCACCACCAAGCTCGGCCCGATTTTCTCCAATCTTATCCTTGCGGATGAGATCAACCGCGCCCCTGCAAAAGTCCAAAGCGCCCTTCTCGAGGCGATGCAGGAACGTCAGGTCACAATCAGCGACACCACATATCCATTGCCGGATCCGTTTCTTGTGCTTGCGACCCAGAACCCGATCGAGCAGGAAGGCACATACCAACTGCCCGAGGCCCAGCTCGACCGTTTCATGCTCAAGGTTCACGTGGGCTACCCCACCCGTGAGGAAGAGCGCGGGATCCTCGAAGCGATGGCGACTTCGGCTCCGAGGCTTGGTGTGCAGGAAGTGGTCTCAGCCGAGCAGGTTATTGCCGCGAGACAGACCGTGAACTCCGTCTACGTGGACGACCGGATCAAGGATTACATTGTGGACATTGTCTGGGCGACCCGCGACCCCGCTGCCTACAAACTCAAGCTCGACGGGATGATCCGTTACGGGGCCAGTCCACGTGCCACCATTTATCTCACTCTGGCCGCGAAGGCGCATGCTTTCATTGCCGGGAGGGGTTATGTGACGCCGCAGGATGTGAAATCCATCGGTCTGGATGTGTTGCGCCACCGGATCGGTGTCAGCTACGAGGCGGAGGCGGAGGCGGTTACCAGCGAGAGCATCGTCGAATCCATTTTCGCCGGTCTCCCGGTGCCCTGACCATCGCGGCAATTCCTGCCGGAACCCGTCACCTTCCCATGCCAGCAAAACCACCAAATGCGCACCCGACGGATCGGGATCCGCAGGCCATCCTCGGAAAAATCCGCCGCCTCGAGCTGCGCACACGCCGCTTGGTCAACTCGGGGTTTGCCGGCCAGTACCACAGTGTCTTCAAAGGGCAGGGGATGAACTTCGAGGAGGTCCGCGAATACACCCCCGGCGACGAAATCCGTTCGATCGATTGGAATGTGACGGCGCGGATGAACGCTCCCTATATCAAAAAGTTCACCGAAGAGCGGGAGATGACGGTTATGCTTCTGGTGGATGTCAGCGCCTCCGGCACCTATGGCAGTGTGCAGCTCAGCAAACGCGAAATGGCGGCCGAAGTGGCGGCGATCCTTGCGTTCAGCGCGATCAACAATAACGACAAGGTCGGCTTGCTTTTGTTTTCCGACCGCACGGAACTCTTCATTCCTCCGAAGAAGGGGCGTCAGCACATTCTGCGTCTGATCCGCGAGATGCTCTATTTCCGGCCCGAGGGGACCGGCACGGATCTGGGTGCAGCCCTCGATAAGATGAACCGGATGCTTGCACGGCGGGCGGTAGTTTTCGTGATTTCGGATTTTCTTTCGCCGGATTTTTCGAGGCCCCTTGCATCGGCCAGCCGGCGTCACGATGTGGTGGCGATGCCTGTGACCGATCCCGGGGAGGATGCCCTTCCTGATGTCGGCCGGGTGGCATTTGAGGATGCCGAGACCGGCGAGTTGGTTGATGTCGATACCGGCAGCCGCCGTGTTCGCGAGGCGTTTGCCGAAGCGGCTGTGAAGCGGCGGAAGGAGATCGAGAAACTCTGTGCTGCACGGCGTGTGGATGTGGTGCCCCTTTCCACCGACCGGGATTACCTCTTGTCGCTGCGGCTCTTTTTTGAAAAGCGCGAAAGGAGGCTGGCGGCATGATGCCATCGCCGACACCTGCCCCGATTCACGATATCGCGGGCCCTTTTGCGATTCCCGGCATCCCGGTCGCTTATGCCATCGCGGGAGCCACCCTGGTTCTTGCTCTCGCCCTACTGGGCGTTTGGCTGGTCCGCGGCCGGATTCTCGCGAGACAACTCACACCCAAGGAGCGGGCTCAGCAGGCCTTGGAGGCGCTCCGCTCGAGTGGTGCCGGTTCCTACGAATTCGGTGTGCGCGCATCGGATATCCTGCGCAGCTACATTCGAGACCAATACGGGGTGGATGCCACGACCCGCACTTCGATCGAGTTTCTCCACGCCCTTCGCGACAATCCCGTTTTCGATGAGAATGAACGGGCCTCCCTGGCCGCATTTCTGGAGGCATCCGATCTCCTCAAATTCGCGCGGGCGGAGGCTGCGCGGGACGAGATCACCCAACTTTTTGACACGGCCTCGCGGCTGGTGTCGGCAACCGGGGAGGCGGCAGTTGCAAAATGATTCAGGCAGGCCCCGAACAATTCAACTTCGCCCATCCCTGGGTGCTCTGGTTTCTGCTTGCATTGCCGGTGCTTGCGATCCTGAAAGGCCGCTTCGGCGGAACGCCCGCTGTCACCTTTTCCTCGGCCTCGGTGCTTGCCGGCCTTGGCCGCCGCCGCCGCTCGCGTGCCGGTGCCCTTCTTGCCCTCCTCTCGCATCTCGCCTTGGCCGGCTTTATCGTCGCACTGGCCCGGCCGCAGCTTGGCAGCACGCTCACACGCATTCAGGCCAGCGGGGTGGACATCATGCTTGTGCTCGACGTCTCGCGGTCGATGCTGGCGGAGGATTTCACCATCGGCAATCGCCGTGCCAACCGGATCGACACGGTCAAAGTTGTGACTGAAAAATTCATCCGGTCGCGTGCCAACGACCGGATCGGCATCGTGGCCTTTGCGGGACGCCCCTACCTTGTAAGTCCGCTCACACTCGACCACGATTGGCTCATCGCAAACCTTGACCGGCTTCAGATCGGGATGGTGGAGGACGGCACGGCCATCGGTTCGGCCCTTGCCTCCGCTGCCAACCGCCTCAAAGACAAAGAGGCGAAGACCAAGATCATTGTATTGCTAACCGATGGCGACAACAACGCCGGCCGAGTGATGCCGCTCACAGCTGCAGAGGCGGCGGCCTCCCTCGGGATCCGGATTTATGCAATCGGAGCCGGGACCGATGGATCGGTGCCGTTCCCGGTCGGGCAGGACATGCTCGGCCGCCCGGTGTACCGGCAGGTCGAGATGAAGTTCCAGGAAGACGCGCTCCGCCAGCTCGCTTCGGTGACGAAAGGCGAATACTTCCGCGCTACCGACACAAAATCCCTTGAGAAGGTTTTTTCCGCGATCGACAAACTCGAAAAAACCAAGGTGGAAGTCGAAAAATTTTCCCAATACCGGGACCTCTTCCCGTGGTTTGTCGGTGCGGGGCTAGTGCTTCTTTGCGGCGAACTCGGACTTTCCCACACATTATGGAGACGACTGCCCTGACCTTCGCACAGCCCGGATGGTTTGCCGCACTGGCCGTCGTGCCCGTGCTGGCCGGCCTCCTTGTCTGGTCCCACCTGCGTGGGCGCAAGCTGGTTGCCCGCCTGGTGGCGGCCCGTTTGCTTCCGTACCTTGCAGGGGGTGCCAGTACCGGCCTGAGAGTCTTCCGCGCGTGCCTGGTCCTCAGTGCGTTTGCGCTGGCCGTCGTTGCCCTTGCCCGTCCTCAGATGGGCTACGTGGAGCGGGAGATCGTTCAGCGGGGACGGGATGTTTTGCTCGCGGTGGATACCTCGCGTTCCATGTTGGCGACCGATGTTCAGCCCACCCGGCTGGCAAGAGCCAAACTTTTCGCCCAGGATCTGCTTCGTCTGGCCCATGGAGACCGGGTTGGCGTGATTGCCTTTGCCGGTTCCGCATTTCTTCAGGCCCCTCTCACGCTGGACCGCGGGGCTGTTTTGGCAGCCGTCGATGAATTGGACACAAGCATCATTCCCAAGGGAGGCACCAATATCGCCCAAGCGATCCGTGTTGCCGAGCAGGCCTTCGGCAAGGGCGAAGGGCAAACCCGTGCGCTTGTGATTGTGACCGACGGCGAAGAGCTGGCCGCCGATGGAATCGCGGCCGCCCGCGCGGCCGGCGAGCAGGGTATCCGGATTTTTACCGTGGGCGTCGGATCGGAAGAGGGATCGTTGATTCCGCTGAAAGATGAGACGGGGCGTCAGGATTTTGTGAGGGACCAGTCGGGCAAGCCGGTTCAAAGCCGTCTCGACGCGACCCGTCTTCGCGAAATCGCGGAGGCGAGCGGCGGGTTCTTCGAACCTCTCGGGCCGGACGCCGCGCGCGCGATCTTTGAGAAGGGAATCGTCCCCATGGAAACCGCCGAGCGGGGAACAATGGCCTCGAGGCAGCCGATTGAGCGCTACCCATGGCCGCTGGGTGCTGCCAGCATCTTTCTGGCTCTCTGGATGGTTGTCGGAGAGCGGAGAATTTTTCGAAGCCGGGTGACCGCCGCAGCACTTGCGATGTTTTCGGTTCTTTCTGCAGCTTCCGGTTCCACCGGGCTGGAGGCCTACGAGGCCGGCGACTTTCCAAAGGCCCTCGAAGATTTCAACAAGCGGCTCGAACGCGCCCCCCAATCGCCCCAACTCCAATACAACGCGGGTGCCGCCGCATACAAAACCGGGGATTTCCCCAAGGCGGTTGAACTCTTTTCCAAGACCCTCGCAGCGGAGATTCCCGATTCGGTGAAAAATCTCCGGCGCGATGCCGCTTACAACCTTGCCAATGCCCTTGTACGCCGGGGAGAAGCCGCCCAGGCCAAGGAGGAAAAAAAGGCCGATTGGAAAAATGCCATCGGCCATTACGACTCAGTCCTCAAAATTGACCCCAACGACAAATCGGCCAGCGAAAACCGGGAGATCGTAAGGAAGATGCTCGAAGAGCTCGAAAAGCAGGAGGAAGAGCAAAAGAAGGACGACCAGAAGAAGGACGACCAGCAGAAGGACGATCAGAAGAAGGACGATCAGAAGAAGGACGACCAGAAGAAGAAGGACGACCAACAAAAGCAGGACGACCAGCAAAAGCAGGACGACCAGCAGAAGCAGGACGACCAGCAGAAGCAGGACGACCAGCAGAAGCAGGACGACCAGCAGAAGCAGGACGACCAGCAAAAGCAGGACGACCAGCAGAAGCAGGACGACCA
>JBGSSC010000167.1:0-2677 GCA_041737265.1 Terrimicrobiaceae bacterium
GCGTGCGATGTGCGCGGCGGTTGTGCCGCGGCTGATCCCGAGGAGGGCGCCGCGGGCCCCGCTATCCCAGTGAGGAGCTCCCAAACCGGTGAAGGCAGGAACAAGGACGACGCCGCCCGTGTCCGGAACGCTGGCGGCAAGTTCATTGACCTCGGGAGCAGAGCGGATGATACCGAGGCCATCACGCAGCCATTGGATCGCAGCGCCACCGACGAAAACACTGCCCTCCAGCGCATACTGCATCGGGGCACCGCCGATTTTCCATGCGACCGTGGAAATGAGACGGTTGGTGCTCGTCGGAACCTCAGAGCCTGTGAACATGAGCATGAAACAGCCTGTGCCATAAGTGCATTTCACCATCCCCGGGCACAGGCAAAGCTGGCCGAACAATGCGGACTGTTGGTCGCCGACAGCGGCAGTGATCGGAATCGATTGACCGAAAAATTCCGGCTCCGTCTCGGCAAAAAATCCACTCGTCGGAGCGATCCGTGGAAGAATGCTCCGCGGAATATCAAAAAGGGAAAGCAGCTCAGGATCCCAATCCCCGGTATGGATGTTCGCCAACATCGTTCGGCTGGCATTGGTCACATCGGTGATGTGCTCGCGTCCGCCTGTCAGTTTGTAGATAAGCCACGAGTCGATTGTTCCAGCGGCAAGTTCGCCCGCCCCGGCACGCGCCCGTGCATCCGGGATCGCACGAAGCAACCAATGAAGTTTGCTGGCAGAGAAGTAGGGGTCGAGGAGGAGTCCGGTTTTTCCGCGGATCAATTCCTCCCTGCCATCAACGCGGAGAGAGGAAACATATTCATCCGTGCGGCGGTCCTGCCACACGATGGCACGTGAAAGAGGTTTGCCGGTGGAGCGATCCCAGAGAAGAACCGTTTCCCGTTGGTTGGTGATCCCGAGAGCAAAGGGGGCTCCGGATTCTTCGACTGCGGCCAGGGAAGTTGCCAGAACACTTTGCCAGATTTCTTCCGCATCCTGCTCGACCCGCCCTGGCTGGGGGAAATACTGGGCAAATTCCTTCTGCGCTGACGCAAGCGGAAGAAGATTTTCATCGTACACAATGGCGCGGGAACTCGTGGTGCCCTGGTCGATGGCGAGGAGGCGGTTCATTCTAGGGGGCCGACGTGTTCATGCATACGTGAAACCGGTGTCGGCCTTTCCCAAGTCCGACAGCCTGCTAGGCCACCGCGGGTTGCTGCTGGGTGAGGCAGTGGAATGCTCCCAACCCCCAGATCAATTCCCTGCAATCGATGGGCACGATGCGCCTCGCAGGGAAGAGTTCCTTGAGCACCGACTCGGCCCAGGCGTCATTCGGGTCGTTGTAACTGGGCATGAGCACCGAGGCATTGGTGATATAAAAGTTCGCGTAGCTGGCGGGCAGGCGCTGGCCATTGCGTACAATTTTCGGCGGCATCGGGAGAGTTCGAACGTGAAGGGGAGAGCCGTCGGCGAGCGTCATTCCGCGGAGCCGCTCAATATTGAGTTGGAGGGGTTCGTAGTTGGGGTCCATCTCGTTTTCCTCGACGGCAGCAACCACCGTGTGCGCATTCACGAAGCGGGCGATATCATCCACATGACCGTCGGTGTCATCACCCTCGATGCCATCCCCGAGCCATAGCACCTTCGAAACACCAAGACAGGCGCGGAGCATGTTTTCAATCTGCTCGCGGCTTCGGTCGGGATTGCGGTTTGCGTTGAGAAGACACGATTCGGTGGTGAGCACCGAACCGGCGCCGTTCACATCGATCGAGCCCCCTTCCAGGATGAAATCTTTTTTTGAAAAGACCGGGACCTTCACCGACTCGGCCATGAGGCGCGCGGCGTCATCATCCTCCTCGAAGGACGAGAGCTTCCACCCCCAGGCATTAAAGCCGAAGTCGAGAGCCGTCAATTTCGGTGCCCCGGCCCGCTTGACAAAAATCGAGCCATGGTCGCGACACCAGGGCTCGTCGGTGGGAATATGAAAATATTCCACGCGGTCGGGAGGCAGCTTCGCAAGGAGGGCGCGGACGCGTGTTTCCTCCGAAGCATCCGCCACGTTGATGCGCAGAATTTCAGATTCCGCGATGGCAGCCGCCATCTGGACGAAAACAGGCAGCACCTTCTGGTAGGTGCCGGGAAAGCTCAGGCAGTCGGGATGGGGCCATGAAATCCACGTGGCTTCATGGATCTCCCACTCCGGTGGCATGGAGTAGCCTTTCGACGCGGGGGTATTGTTTGGCATGCAGGAGCAGCATCCTCATCCGGCGTGCCGGAAAACAAGCCGAAACTCGTCACGAAATTTTCGGGGCGTCCGGCCCGCTTGACCGGCGGCGGATGCGGACGTAAGGGAAAGGGCGCAATGCCATCCGTTTACATCAAGACCTACGGCTGCCAAATGAACGAGCGCGACTCCGAGCAGGTCGCCCGCTCGCTGCAGGCCCGTGGTTATGAACTGGTCTCCCGCGAGGAAGAGGCGGATGTCATTCTGCTCAACACGTGCAGCGTCCGCGACATGGCGGAGCAAAAGGCCCTCGGCAAAATGGGGATGCTTGCAAGGCTGAGGGAAGCCAGACCACATCTCGTGTTCGGGTATCTTGGCTGCATGGCCCAAAGCCGGGGAGAGGAACTTCTCCGCACTTCTCCGCATGTGGACCTCGTCGTCGGCACGCAGAAATTCCACCGTGTTGCC
>JBGSSC010000196.1:0-2026 GCA_041737265.1 Terrimicrobiaceae bacterium
ACAGTTTACAACCGCGGAGGCATTGATGCGCTGGCGAGCAAGCCTCGTAGAGGGCGGGGGCGCAAGGTGTGCCTCGCAAAGCTTCAGGATCTTCTGGTGCCGGTATTGGAAAACCCTGCACAAGCTGGCCAGTTGCACTGGACGGGCGTCAAGTTGCACGGATGGCTCAGAGAGCACCTGGGTACTGATCTGGGCTATTCGACGACCATGCGCTACCTCCACGAGTTGGGCTACAATCTGCGTGTGCCACGGCCTTGGCCCGACCGGCAGGACGAAGAGCAACGAGGGGCCTTTTTAGAGCGTTAGCGTGCCTGGCAAAACGACCCTCATGTCGAGGTCTGGTTTGGCGATGAGTGCGGAGTCGAAGGCGATCCCCGGCCGCGCCGACGATGGAGCAAGCGCAGTTCCCGTCCGCGAGTGAGCTATTGTGGGCAACACATCCGCGCCAACGTCATCGGAGCGGTCTGTTCGGCCAGTGGCGAGAGCTTCGAGATGATCTTCGATGGCGTCGATACCGCCGTCTTTCAGTGTTATCTTGATGAGTTGGCCAAAATCGTGCCCCTCCATCCTGACAAGCGCCGCATCCTCATTCTGGACAATGCAAGTTGGCACAAATCCCGCAGTCTGAACTTCCATCACTTTGAATGCGCTTTCCTACCGGCATACAGCCCCGACTTTAATCCCATCGAACGGCTCTGGCTGCGTCTCAAAGCCGACCACTTCGCCGACTTCTATACCGACGATCACCAAGCTCTCGTGGATCACCTCTGCTCTGCACTTCTCACACTCATGAATGATCCCGAAAAAATCGCTTCCTGCTGCGCTTTTCGGAAATGATTTTCAAGAGATGCTCTAATCCGGCGGCGAAGGCACCCGTTTCTCACCGGGTCCCCTTGCCCACAAACCCACCCTTGGCACCGGCTCCCGCCGGATTGGGATCCTATTTATTCTTAACATTGCCTTTTCCGGCAGTCCCCAATTCCATGGTATGGAGTGTCAGGTTGGTGAGATCCTTCCGATTCGGCCAGAGGAGGGAAATAAGCAATGGCAGGCAGAAGGTGGCAATGAACCCGGGCCAACTCAGCCAATTGAAACTGATCCGCTGCTCGACAGGGACGGAGTAGTATAAAAGATAGGGGCAACTGAGGCAGACGATGCTGCCAAAGATCAGGCCGGTGAGCATGGCCTTTCCGGACACCCGCGGGACGAGAACTCCGAGCAGAAAGGCACTGAGCAGGACCATCCAGAGGCCGGCCCAAACTCCGGCGATCTCCATAACAGAAGTTTGCACGCCTTTTCCGCCCAGGGTGAGTAGGATTGAAATGCCTATGCCGACTGTGCCTGCACCGACGGTGAGAAGACGGCAGATACTAAGGGTTCGGGGGCCGTCCGCTTCGCAGACATGACCGAGACGAAGCAGTCCGTCTTTGTAGACCACCGTGGCCACGCTGTTGACCACGGAGGAGATCGTGCTCATGAGCGCCGCCAGCAGGGCAGCGACAATGAGCCCCGGGATCGGGGGTGGCAGCTCGTTCGAAATAAACCATCCCATCACCTTGTCCGAAGTCATCCCCTCGGGCAGCTTTTCAGGATGCATTGCATAAAAATAAAACAGCCCGAGTCCCACCCCCCAGAAGAGCAGACCCAGAGGCAACATTGCAATGTAGTTGAAATAGACCGATCTCTTAGCGCTCTTGAAATCTTTTGAAGTCAGCAGGCGCTGGATCACCAATTGGTCACAACTCAGGCTGAGCAGTGGTCCGGAGGCGGCGATGAGGAGCAGCAGCCAAATATTGAGGCGGGTGTGCAGATCAAGGCTCCAAAATTCCGGCTCGAAAAGGCGGTGCAACCCCCTTTCATTCGCGGACGCGAACTCGAAGATGGTCATAGGGTTGGAATCGGTGGCGACGAGGATTCTCCAAAACACCGCGGTGATTCCAACGATGAGAATCAGAGCCTGGGCCACGTCGGTGAACATGACGGCCTTCATCCCTCCCGAAGTGGTGTAAGCAATGGTGAAAGCCCC
>JBGSSC010000198.1:0-5613 GCA_041737265.1 Terrimicrobiaceae bacterium
AAATCGTGGGGGATCGTGCCTTCGGCCTGCGTCGGACACAGCGTAGGAGAAGCGGCCGCTGCGTGTGTGTCGGGAGTGCTAAGCGAGGAGGAGGCTGCGCGGGTGATTTTTATTCGGGGCCGTTGCATGGATGCGGGCGACCGGGAGGGGCGTATGCTGGCTGTGGGCCTTTCGGAACAGGACCTAATGCCGTGGATGGAACGGTCTGACGGCGGCCTTGCCATTGGTGCCTACAACGGGCCTCGCTCTCTTGTTGTCTCCGGTGAGCGAATGGCTGTCGAAAAGTTGGCCGGGGAGCTGGATGCTGCCGGCATATTTTCACGGATGTTGCCCGTTCACTACGCGTTCCACAGCCAAAGGATGGACGTTGTGAAGGAGCCCCTTCTCAAAGCCCTTGGATCGGTCCTGCTGCACCCTGCCACAATGCCGGTGTTCTCTACAGTTTCCGGCCAGGCAGTCTCGGGCAGCGACTTTGGCAGAGATTACTGGTGGGCGAATGTGCGGGAACCCGTGCGGTTCGCCGCGGCGGTGGATGGATTGCTTGCCCTCGGGTACCGAAATTTTCTCGAGATTGGCCCCCATCCCGTTCTTTCCGTGCCGATTCTTGAATGTCTCACCTTCCGCGGATTCTCCGGTTCTGTACAGACTTCCCTGCGGCGTCGTGAGCCTGAGCGGCTGGCTTTGTTATCTTCGCTTGGAAACTTCTATGAGGCCGGGTGCGAGGTGCCGTGGGAACGGCTTTATCCCAAAGCTTCTCGGATTCGCGTGCCGACAAATGCATGGCAACGGGATGCCCACTGGCACGAGTCGGGGCGGTGGCGCAGTTTCAGACTTGGGGCGCCCGCACACCCCATGCTTGCGCACTGTGTATCCGGGTCAACCCCATGCTGGCAGACCCCATTAAGCTTGGAGCGATTTCCGTTTTTGGCCGACCACCAGGTCAACGGGCAAATCATGTTTCCGGCAGCCGCTTTCCTGGAAATGGGGCTGGCCGCCGCCCAGTGTCTCGGCGATGAATCCTGCGGAGTTGGCGGGATTGAGATCCACCACCCCCTGGTTATCTCAAGTGAAGGGGAGACGATCGAGTTTGCGGTTGATTCCGCTCGCCGGCGTTTCCGGATATCCTCCTCAGGGGGTGGCGAGAGATCAGGCTGGATCCACCATGTGAGCGGCGAGTTTGTTACACATGGCGCGGCCGCTTCGGTCTCCGACATGGACTCTCTCCGCGCGCGAATGGCGAAGGTCATGGAGGCAGACGATTTCTACGCAGAGTTCCAATCCCGGGGTCTGGACTTCGGGCATGCATTTCGCGGAGTCGAGAGGGTCTGGTTCCGCGAGGGAGAGGCCCTCGGTCGGGCGCACCTGCCTGCTTTGTCATCAACACGTGCGCACCTCGTGAGTCCCTGTCTTTTGGATTCCTGCCTCCAGGTCCTGGCGAGGGCGGTACCTTCTGATGCTGGCAACGCCCTGTACCTGCCCTTCGGTGTGCGCAGGGTTCGCTTGCACAAGCCTCCTTCCAACACGGTTTGGAGCCATGCAATCCTTCGCCGCAGGTCAGAGCGTTGGATCAGCGGAGATTTCCGGATCATGGATGAGGAAGGACATTTGCTCATCGAGATCGAAGGCTTCGAATGTCGTGCTGTCCCACGGCCAACTAAAAAATCGGCTCTCGAGAACTGCTTTTACGAAACGTATTGGAAGCGGCTTGATTCCTCTCCCCCGATCGAGGGGACAGTGTCCGCGGAGGAGAGTTCGGATTCCGTGGTTGGCCCGCAGTCTGCGTTCCTTCTCCTTGCCGACAGCACGGGCGTTGCTGCCGGATTGGCGGCGGAATTGTCCAAACGGGGCCACCATCCGATTCTTTTTTTCCCGGCTGGAAACCTGCCCCCGCAAGGCATGGAGGCCGATCCGTGGAATCCGGAAGACTTTCGAAAGATCCTCACCGAATCCGACGGCCGGGGATTCGCAGCGGTGGTCCATCTCTGGAACCTCGACCTGACTGAGGAGGCAGTGGAAGCTAGCGACAACACCAGCGCGAAAAGTTGCTACAGCCTCATTGCTTTGGCTCAGGCTCTTTCCGGGGTCAATCTCCCCAATCCTCCGCGGCTGCTTGTTGTCACCCGAGGTGCGGAGGGACCGGGCACCCGCGAAACCGTGGCACCCCTTCAAACCGGGGTCTGCGGACTCGCCCGGGTGCTTGCCAATGAGTTTCCGCGTCTTGACTGCCGACTTGTCGATCTGGACCCCGACAACTTGAAGTCGGGACCTGGCGAGTTGATGTCTTCCCTTCTCACGGATGACTCAGAGGACGAAACCGCATGGAGGGATAGGCAGCGCCATGGACTGCGCGTGCGTCGGGTGACGATGCCGGAAGAGGTTCCACATTATGGAAACGACTCGGAGGACAGCGGCCTGCGCTGGGAGTTTGCGCAGAATGCCGGATTGACCGGTTTGCATCCCCGCCCGGTTGCCCGACCTTCTCCGAAGCCGGGAGAGGTCGAGATCCGGGTCGAATATGCAGGGATTAACTTTCGCGATGTCATGAAGTCGCTTGGGATTTATCCCATTGAGACCGACGCGGATTTGCTTCCTGGAGATGAGTTTGCGGGCCGGGTCGTCAGGGTGGGCGAGGGCGTTGGAGCCTTCGCGGAAGGGGACCGGGTTTTTTGCATGGCCCCCGGATGTTTTCGTAGCCACGTGACGTTGCCGGTTTCTTGTGTGGTTAAAATTCCGGATTCGCTGACTCTGGAAGAGGCGGCGACCATTCCCGTGGCCTTTCTGACAGCATGGTACGCTCTTCGCCATCTCGGAAGGATCCGCAACGGTGAGCGTCTCTTGATCCATGCAGCAGCCGGGGGAGTTGGCTTGGCTGCCGTGCAGGTCGCCCGTCTCGCCGGGGCTGAGATCTTTGCGACCGCCGGCAGCGACCCCAAACGCGAGTATTTGCGATCGCTTGGAATCTGCCATGTCATGGACTCGAGGACGCTCGGCTTTGCCGACGAAATTGCGGAGCTTACCGGCGGACGCGGGGTGGACCTGGTGCTGAATTCTCTTGCCGGGGATGCGCTGCTCAAAGGGATCGAGTGCCTTGCACCCGGTGGCCGGTTCGTGGAGATCGGTAAGCGGGACATTTACCAGAACTCTCCGATCGGACTCCGGCCATTCCGGAGGAATCTTTCGTTTTTTGCGATGGATCTGGCTGCGGTCACTGCGGAAGAACCGGACCTCGTTCAAACAATGTTTGCGGAAGTTGTTGAATGTTTCCGCAAGGGGGATCTGAAACCCCTGCCGTTTCAGACATTCCCGGTCTCCGAAGCCGCGTCGGCTTTCCATCACATGGCGAGAGCCCGACACATTGGAAAAATTCTGCTTAACCTGAGTGATCTGCCTTCTTCTTGTTCCCGGAAATCCGGATCCATCAAAGATGCCAGCGTTCTTGTGGTCGGTGGCCTTAGCGGCTTCGGGTTGGAGGTTGCACGCTGGCTGATTTCAAGGGGAGCCGGTCATCTCGTTCTGGCCAGTCGTCGCGGGATGGACACCGATAATGTGGAGTCAATCCTCGCGGAGCTTCAGTGCTCAGGAACCCGGGTCACTGTGATCAAGGCCGATGTAAGTGTTGAGCAGGACGTTCAGGGACTTTTTGAACAAATCAAAAAGGAGTGTCCGCCGCTGAAGGGAATCATCCACTCGGCGATGGTGATCGATGATCAAACAATTGCCACACAGACTCCCGCAGCATTCCGCAGAGTGATTGCTCCCAAAGTGGATGGCGCATGGAACCTGCACCTCCACTCCCGGGCCTGCCCACTCGAGTTTTTCGTGATGTTCTCGTCCGTCGCTGCGCTCATCGGGAACCCGGGGCAGGGGAGTTATGCTGCGGCCAACGCATTTCTCGATGGCCTCGCCAGGTATCGCCACGGACTTGGATTGCCCGGCCTGGCGATCCAGTGGGGGGCGATCTCGGGGGCTGGTTACGTCTCCCGTGATTCCCGGTTGCAGCAATCCCTTGAGGCAGCGGGTCTGGAAGGAATCGCCTCAACGGAAGCGACCCTGGCACTCGGAAGGCTGATCGACGGCGATCTCCCCAATGCCGGAGTGATCCGCATCGATTGGCAAACCGCAGCCCGGAGGATGCCCCGATTGCTGGCTTCCGCCGCCTTCGGAGAGGTCGTCGATGCTTCGACAGAGCTGCCGGAGTCCCGCGTGGCAGCATTTTCCCGCATGGCCAGCGACGAACGCGTTAAAGCCATCGCCGGAGAACTGCGCGATCAGCTTGCGCGCATTCTGCGAACCCCGGCGGACACTGTCGGCATCCGCACCCCTTTGGGCGATCTGGGGCTGGATTCCTTGATGTCCGTCGAGCTTTCCAATCACATCGAACAACACACCGGGATTTCGCTGCCTGCCAACAGCGTGCATCCGGCAACAACTTTGCTACGAATTGCGGAAACGCTTTCAGCGATGTTTGTTGCGGCCTCCACGGAATCCCCGGAGCCGCAACCAGTCCCCTTGGTGCACCTTGATGTCACCTCCGCTCCCATCGTTTCGGGCCCTGAGACGGTGGAGCCATCCAGCCCCCCCGCAATTTCCGTGAAGCATCGGCTGGAGGCCGCTCTGCTTCACTCCCTCATTGCCACCCTCCGCGGAGGCAGCATTGCCTCCGGCCATGCCCGACTTCGACTCATCGCGTTTCTGCTGAGGCTGGTTTTGCGTCAGGATTTGCACTGGGCCCGACAGAACCTGAAGTTGGTCTTCGGACCCAATCTGTCAGGCAATGAGCGACACCACTTGGCTGCACTCGCCTTTGAGAACCATTTGCTCAGCTATGTCGAGGGATTGAGATCCGACGAAGTTGCGCCGACGTTCAAAGATTCCGAGCGTTTGCTTGAGGCAAGGAATGAGGGGCGCGGGGTGCTCCTGTGTGGCATCCATCTTGGGAGCTGGGAGCCCGTGCTCCGGATGGGGCCGATCTCTGGAATCCCGATTGCCGGAGTTTATCGCCGCGCACACAATCCGCTGAGCGACCTCGTGTTTCAGGATATTCGAAAGGCCTACGGGATCGAGTGGGTGCCAAGCCATGATGTCACAGCCATCATGCAATGCCTGAAACGAAACATGGTGGTTGGCCTCATGACCGACCTGAACACCGTCTCCGGTGGCATCGAGGCCGATTTCCTCGGTGTGCCCGCAATGTGTCCCGCGGGGCCTGCGAGGCTGGCACGCACCACCGGTGCCGTGGTCCTGCCTGTTATCTCGATCCGAACGGCACCCGGAGCGGCAGACGTCCAATTCCTTCCCGCGATCGGGCCCGCTGACCCTGCAGAAATGACCCGGGCCCTCAACGCGGCTTTCGAGCCGTGGGTCCTCGAGTTTGCCGAGCAGTATAATTGGTTGCATCCCCGGTGGAGAACCCGCCCCGGGGGCTCGACCTGGGACCTCCACACTTTCCAAGAGGAATTCGAGACCGCCCGCACGTGTGACTTTTATGTTCCATCCCGGAGGTTGAGAACCCTCATCAGAGCGGTTTAGAGCACTTCTTGAAAATCATTTCCGAAAAGCGCAGCAGGAAGCGATTTTTTCGGGATCGTTCATGAGTGTGAGAAGTGCAGAGCA
>JBGSSC010000203.1:0-2713 GCA_041737265.1 Terrimicrobiaceae bacterium
TTGGTTGCCGTGGGTCGAGGGGTTCACCGTGATGAAGACTTTTCCGGTCGGCCCGAACTTTTCAAAGAAGTCCACCGCCGAGTCGCCGAAGATGTTGAACCATCCGTCGGACCCGAGATAGACGGTTTTGTTATCCTTCGCCGCTTCGTCCAGGAGCTTGCTCCAGTTCGCGAGATCGTAATTGTAGATCGTCGGCTTCGGCCATTCGGAGACCTTGAGGTTGCGCTGATTGAGCCATTCGTAAAGCTTGCGGCGGACGCCGTTCTCGAATCCCCAGTAGAGGGCCGTGTTACCAGATGAGTTCGCGGGCTCGACGACGACGAGGGCCTGGTGCTTGCACAGATAGGCCATCGCTGCAGCCATGCCGTTGCCACTGCCGCCGGTCATGCCGACGCGCCCGTTACACCACGGCTGCTTCGAGATCCAGTCAATCGTGTCGTAGCTGTCCGGAATTTCGTTTTCGCTATTGACCGGGTCTGCCAATGGCTTGCCCTGCGAGTCGCCATCGCCTCGCGGATCCTGGACCACGCAAGCGTAGGCACCCTTTACACAGAGACTCTTGAAATACTTGGCCCCGCCGTTGCGTTCGTAGGGGGTGCGGACGAGGATGGCCGGCCACGGGCCGTCTCCAGGCGGTAGAAAAACCGTTGTCGCTAGGCCGACTCCGTCGCGCATGGGAACCATCACATGTTTGAACCGGTAGCCCTGCGGCAGTTCCTTGAGCACTTTGTCTGCATCAAACTTGCCGCCGGCCTTTGCCCATTCCTTTCCGTCGGAACCGGATTGTGCAGGGAGGGCCGAAGGGGTCAGGAGAACACAAAACATCACGAGGAGCTTGATGGAAGAAATTCGGAGCCACGCCATTTTTGCATGCAAAGGCCGGGCTGCATACGAAGTTGGCGTGTGGTTCATTCAGCGTTCCATTGGGCGGGGCGAGAAGGGGTTGTGAGTTGTTTGAATCTAGCAGGCCTGCGCACTGCTGTAATTACCGCATCGTGTGGGCCATGTCCCACTGGTTCGGCCATTGCCCGGAATCTGATCTTCCCCGATAACGAAATGACCCCTCTCTCTGCCCTCAATGAAAACAATCTCTCCCAGACGTGTCGCCCTGCTGGTGCCAAAGTTTGCGTGGGCGCTGCGCTCCGGAATCGCCCGGTTTTCGGGGGCCGCCGATGCTCTGGGATACGATCACCTACGAGCGAAACGACGAGGGATTTTCGCATGCAAAGGCATGGAAACCGGATGGGGTGATTGGCATGCTGGGCCGCCCGGACCTCATGAAGCGCGCAAAAATGATCCGGGCTCCGCTTGTCAACGTCCATGGAGGCCGCAGGTACGAAGGGGCCGCACAGATTGGCTGCGACCATAATGCGATTGGCCGCCTCGCCGCCGAGCATCTCTCCTCCCTCGGACTGGCCAATTTTGCGTGTATCGGGTTTCCGGGAGAAGATCCCAATCTCGACCACCGGTTGGGCGGCTACATCAACTCACTCGACGGCAGGACAGTCCACGTTTTTGACCCTATGGCCGAATATCCGCCGTGCCCGCGCATCCGGGGGACATTGATTGAACCGGACGACGAGAGATTGCACCGTTGGGTCTCATCCCTCCCCAAACCATGCGCTGTCTTTGCAAGTGGGGACATGATGGCTGCGCGGGTTCTGAGATCCTGCTTGCACCTGAGTATCCCGGTGCCCGAGGAGGTCGCCATCGTCGGGGTCGGCGATATGCCGGAGTTTTGCCTGGATTTGCCAATCGCGCTTTCCAGCGTAGCGGTGCCATGGGAGCAAATCGGTTTCGAAGCCGGAGCGATTCTCAATCGCATAATGTCTGGAGGAAAGGCCCCGGAAACCCCCATTCTCCTCGGTCCGCTTGGTGTGACCGTGAGGCGTTCCAGCGACGTGTTGGCCGTTGCGGACCGGCGGATTGTGGAGGCATTGCGCTATATCCGGGCGCACGCCTGCGAAGGGATCAGAACCCCCGATATTCTGAAACATGTTCCAATGGGACGCCGCGTGCTTGAGCGGAAATTCCGCACGGTCATGAACCGTTCCCCTCACGAGGAAATCCTCCGCATCCGTCTGGAGAAGGCGGTAAGCCTCCTCATCAATACCAACCAGACATTGGAGTGCATTGCCGAAGACACCGGATTCAGCACCGCCGCGCGGCTCAGCGTCGAATTTAAAAAGAAGTTTGCGGCCTCCCCCGGCGCCTACCGGAAGCAATTTCAAAGCAACACACCCACCAGATGAAAATCAGAATACTCACCGCCAGTCTCTCCCTCACCCTGTCCCTTTCCGCCTCTTATGCATCCGACGAATATCGGGTGACAAATGAGGTCGCCATCGAGAAGCCAGCCAACTTCGGAACTAACTTCGAGTTCAAATCCTTTTCCCCTTGGTCCGAACTCAACAACAACTGCTGGAATAAATACGCCTCGTGCGAACCAATTGTTTTCCGTCACAACGGGATTGCGACCGGAGGCGGAGCGGACTTCCTGCTGGATCAGTCCGGTCAACCCGTCAGTGAAAAGCCCAATCCAACGAGCCCTGGCTCCGGGTTCTGGTCCACAATGGGCATGGGGTTCTGGAATGGAGCGGAAATCCGGATCTACCGCCCGACAGATTCCTCCGTGAAGCTTCTGCGCAAGGACCGCGTGAAGCAGTTCGACGGGCTCAAGAACACCGAGCAAAAAATCACGATGGAGTCGTCC
>JBGSSC010000227.1:0-1756 GCA_041737265.1 Terrimicrobiaceae bacterium
ATTCGTTGGGACCGGTGGCCCGGTGGCTCGGAATCAATCGCACCGATTTTTTCAAATCCACGGCCACCTGGCACAGCGGCAGCCACGCATCCTCTCATTATGCGAAAAGGAATCATTCCGACCGGCAGACCTATGCCAAACCGGATTTCTGGAACCACCCCGATACCCTGACCACGAATATCCGCACGGAAAAAGGCGCTCTCATTGATCTGCGCTTTGACGCCTGCTCTGCGCGCCCTCACAACATGAGTCGTTATGAACTGCAGGGAACCAAAGCCTCGTTTTCCTGGCCGGATGGTCCCGGGGAAGAGTGGCAGAGACCGCTGATCTGGATCGAAGGGCGCAGTCCTGAAAATAATCTCGGAATCGCCGGAACATGGGAGCCGCTCTCGAAGTACCGGGAGGAGTATGATCATCCTCTATGGAGAGAGCACCGGGAAGTCGCCAAGACATTTGGCCATGGCGGCGGAGACTTTTTTACCCTGCGCGAGTTTTGTCAGGCCATCAAAGAGGAGCGTGCTCCAATGATTGATGTCTACGACGCGGTCACCTGGTCCAGTATCACGCCGCTCAGCGTGCAATCAATCGCCAACGGCAACGCTCCGGTGGCTGTCCCGAATTTCAAGGAAGCAAGAAAATGAAACCTGCTCCATTTTTTCATCCCGCTTTCCGTGGCCGGTTCGGAGTGTCCCGGCGGGACATCTCACCCCCCGCGGGAATTTATTCGCGCAATTGGGGGGCGGCCAAAACCGATATTGCATCCTCCTTGCACCGCCCGTTGACACTTACGGCTCTGATCATTCAGGACGAAGCAGGAGGTGACCCCCTGGCACTGATTGCGATGGATCTGGGTTGGTGGCGCTCGTCTGAGGAGGAAGTTCTTCTTGGAAATGCCGTCATGGAATCCGGGATCAAACCCGGCCGCTATATGCTGGCCCTTTCGCACACGCATTCCGGCCCCGTATTTTGCCGTGGAGAATCGCAAAAACCGGGTGGGGAGCTGGTGGAATCATACATCCACCATTTGGAGAAACAGATTCGGGAGGCTCTAGCGGATGCTCTGAAAGACGTCCGGCCGGGTCTGCTTGAAGTTGCCACAGGAAGATGCGGTTTGGCCACAAACCGCGATTTACGCGATCCCGATAGAGACCGGTTATTGGTGGGCTGGAACCCCGATCTTCCCGCCGATGACACCCTGTTGGTCGGGCGGGTCAGCGATGAAGCGGGAGAGTGCGTGGCGACCATCGTGAATTATGCATGCCATCCCACGATCCTGGCGTGGCTGAACACAAGTATCTCTCCCGACTATGTCGGTGCCATGCGTGAGGTGGTCGAAAGGGAAACGTCAGCACCGTGCCTCTTTTTGCAAGCAGCTTCCGGTGAACTCTCTCCCCGCCACCAATATGTCGGTGATCCCAGGATCGCCGATCGGGCGGGCCTTTGCCTGGGACACGCTGTGATGGGAATTTATTATGAAATGCTGCTTCCCGGCGATGAGCTTGCCTATGAAGGTCCCCTGGAATCAGGAGCTTCGCTTGCCATTTGGGAGCCGCGGCGGCGTTCAAGCATTCCCGATGGCATTTCCGTGCGGGAGCTGGCCATCGAACATCCGCTTAAGCAGGGCTTTCCATCCATTGAAGACATTCAAAACCAGATTGCATCCTGCGGGGATCGGGTTCTGGGCGAGCGTTTGCAACGAAGGCTGCTGCACCTCAAATCACTTGGTGGGTCCACCTCCGCCACGCGGGTTCATCAC
>JBGSSC010000228.1:0-3171 GCA_041737265.1 Terrimicrobiaceae bacterium
TTTCGCGCAAAGATCGCCAAGCACGCCAAGAGTTTGAGAGCGAGCTCGCAGGCCATATCGGCTGTAGCGGTGAGCCATCCCTGCCGAAATATTGGTAGGGGCACATCGCCGAGGTGCCCGATTTTTTTAGAGCGGTTTAAATAACGTCGTAGCCGCCGTCGTAAGACGGTGGTCTCCTCTTTTCTCCCTCCATGCGCTCACGGGCGCCGCTACGTTTCTATTTAAACCGCTCTGGCTGTCCCGCTGGACATTTGGTATTTCTGATCTTCCCACTGCGGGACTCGAGCTCAAAAGAGGGGGTGATGGAAAAAAGATGGGATAAACAGGGCTGAAATGATCGTGCAAAGAATTGATTAATCAAAACCAGTAGTTTATAAAACTCATCAGGGTTTGGAAGTCGATTTCGTCGTTCCGATTGGCAAAGGAGGGGTTCTGCTGGCGGATGCGAAGGCGGCCCGTTCGGTTACCCCTTCCGACGCCCGCCCGATGCACCGCCTTGCCTCGGTGATCAGAACCCAGCCGGTTCGCATGTACCTTGTTCACCGGACCCCGCGGGCCGGAACGGTTTCGAATGTTGTCGCACCGGGTGTCCAGCGCAGGGATTGGCGCGATCTCCACGGGCTCCTGGAATCATAAGTCGCGATTTTTGAAAGCAGCGCCTCATCCGTGATCATTCCTGGGGATGACCTTGGCGTCCTCCGCGTCCTTGGCGCGATATGTCTTTGCTACCATGCAAAAAGGCCGCCCCGGTTTCCCAGAGCGGCCGATCTTCACCCGGTGCTGACAGGCCTGGCTCCAGGGTATTAGGAGGGCGTTGGTCAGGCTCGTTCCCGACCCGACGGCATTGTTCAGGGTGCCACCAGCGAGCACGATTGAGTTGGCAACTGTGATCCCGCCGTTCACCAGCAACGCGCCCGCATGGACCGTAACCTCGCCCGTCCCGAGCGCGTTGTTATGGCCTGCGGAGGAGGTCATTTTCAGGCCACAGCCGCCTCGGTGATCCCCGCCAGTCCCGTTTCCCGATCCGTAAACTTGGCTCGCTTTCTTCCCTCCCAGCAGCTACCCATGTGACCGTGAGTGTGATCGAATCCATCATTAAAGATCTGAAAAACCTGCCGACCCCGAAACTGGTCGAAGTGGCCCGCTATGTTCACGGTTTGAGCCAGGCCGACCAGGAGGCCCGCCGGGAACTTCTGCGCCAGACTCATGGAGTTCTGAGCGACGAGGACGGACAGGCTTTTGAAATGGCACTTCACGGTGCCCGCCGTCTCGAAGCATAATGGCTCAGGGCGTCCTGCTCGACACCAGCGTCGTGATCGATCACCTGCGCGGCAAGATCAACATCGCCGAAAAAGTGCCGCCTGCCGAACCGTTGTTCCTCCCGCTCACCGCCATGGGCGAGCTTTACAAAGGCGTTCTGAAATCGGCCAACCCGGAAAAGAACCGTGCCAAGCTCGAAACGTTCCTCCAGACAGTGGCTGTGTTGCTTCCCGACACAGCCACAGCGCTGCATTACGCCAAAATTGCCGCCGCTTTGGAGCGCAATGGAACACCCATCCCGGAAAATGACATCTGGATCGCCGCGGTAGCCATGGAATGCTCAATCCCACTGGTCGCCCGCGACACTCACTTTGCAAACGTGGAGGGTCTTTCGCTCTTGAACTGGTCGTAATCCGCTCGCATTCCTCCCCACCATCCTTCGATGCCAACCAGATTCGCCTCGCGTCCGCCGAGGGGCTCGCCTTGCCGCCGTGATCCGGAACCAGCCGATTCGCATGTGCCTTGTTCACCGGACCCCGCGGGCTGGAACGGTTTCGAATGTTGTCGCGCCGGGTGTTCAGCGCAGGGATTTGCGCGATCTCCACGGGATCCTGAAATAATAAATCGGGCTTCTTGTAAATGGCCCACTCCCGGGGTCAGGCCCCTCACCCGTGATCATCCCTTGGATAACCATGGCGTCCTCCGCGTCCTTGGCGCGAAATGTCTCTCCTCCACAAGCATGGGCAAGGTCACCAGCACCCCCTCATAAACGATGCTCCCCCAGCCTGATCTCATAGGTGTCATTCATCCTCTTTATAACGCTTAAAAATGATCGGTGGTTAGAAAGTGTGTGAGTCGATGCGAGCCAATGACTCTCAGGGGACGGGAGTTGGTCAGGGGAGCAGCGGATTCCTCTTCAAGTCATCCACCACCTGCTCCATCTGGGCAGCGTTTCGTGTGGCTCCGGTGAGCGTGATTCCGTTGACCAAATCGCTTCCACTCAGCCCCAACAACCTTCGCAGGAGCAAAAACCCATCAGTGAAGGGCTTTGTTGTTCCATCGCCGTCGATATCAAACCTTCCGTCTGCCTTCATTTGCGCCAAATACGCTTGAATTTCACTTCCGTTAAGCCGCGATCCCGGAGAAGAGATGTTCGCGGTCAGATCCGGCTCGGTAATGCCGAGCAGGAACCTCACCATCAGAAAACCATCCACAAAGGTCTTCACCTGCCCGTCCCCGTCGATATCGAGTTCAATCGGGCTGGTGACCAAAACGAGGTCGTTCCCATCTCCTCCAAAATAGTCGGCAAAGAAGTTATAGGCGGTCCCATTAAAAGTCAGCGAGACAAGCTGACCCTGCAACAAGTTGGTGAATGTGCCGCCAATCGGCGTGGATGAAGTATTATTGATGACCGTGAGACTTGTGGATGAACCCGGAACAAAACCCAGAGATAAAGCCACAGATTTGCTGGTGGAATTAAACCCAGGGCCGGTGTGCGCCGGGCCGTTTCCATTCGCGAAATTGGCGTTAAAAACCGCATCGGCCTCAGGTACCAGGGGTATGACGGATTCGTAGTTATTAGAAAGATCGATGAAATATTGATTGTGGATACGATCGGCATAGCCGTCAGCTGAAGCCACCCACCAATACCAGTCGTTATGGGTCACAGCATAATACATGTCCAGTTGGCCCGTGGCATTTGTTGTGGTGCTGTAAATTGGGCCATCCCTGCCGGAAAACAACGTAACCGTGGCTCCTTCGATGGGGGCCTCGGTGATTGAATCTATGACCTTCACCCCTGGGGTTTGAGTCACAGCGAATCCAATAGAAGCCTCTGTCCCAGCGAAACAGGCACTGATGGTGTAATTGCCCAACCCCCCGGCCGCCACGGTGGGCAGGAGTTTCACGGCC
>JBGSSC010000251.1:0-3308 GCA_041737265.1 Terrimicrobiaceae bacterium
TCGGCGAACACCTACACCGGAATAACGACTGTTGAGGCTGGCGTGCTCGCGCTGGAAACATCCTCCCTGGCCGGCGGTTTAACTTTTGGGACGGGCGCGGCTTTTGGGCTTGGGGTCAACGCGTACAGCTCTGCAAGTGTCGCGGCCACCGGTGCCGGAAACTCAAGTGTTGCAGGGAACTTGCAGCTCAGGGGGCTTTCCGGAGCAAATTCTATCGAGGTGGGAGCAAACTCAACCCTCACGGTCGGAGGCACATGGACGATTGGCCTAATCGGAGTGATCGCAAGTCACAGTGCCTCATTAAATTTGGATTTGTCTGCCGGGAATTCGAGTGTTGTCGCCAGTGGAGTGGCAGACAATACAACGATTCGCTTCGCAACGGTCAGCGACGGGACCAACACGGGCTTTGCGTTTGTCAATCCAGGGAAATCCGTGACCCTATTGGACCTGAGCACCGTCGACGCATTGCCGATCTCCGGGGCTTCGTCGGCTTCGAACTACAAAACCTCAGGAGATGTCACGATCACCGCAGGAGGCCCCAATCCAGCGGGAAACATCTTCTTTAATACCCTCACGATCACTGGCAATGGATCTTTGAATTCCGGAGGAAGTGGTGGCGTTGAGGGAAGTGCCGCCTCCATTGCAAGCATTCTGGTCGAGGAAGGGGTTTCCGGAAACTACGTGATCAGCGCTCCAATCAAAACAACCCGCGCGATGGTTTTTAACTACAGTAGCGGGAGCAACCTGATCCTTACCGCGGGATTCATACCTTCCTCAACTCTCAATCAGTCCCAGTTTGGATATGCCGGGGTCGGAACATTGATTCTTGCAACGGGTGCCAACATGACCCACCAGCTTCAAACCGAAATTTCGGGAGGACACTTTGTGGTCGATGGCACCGTGGGAAGCAGCCAAGATGTGCTCATTCGTCCGTCGGCGACGCTTTCCGGCAGCGGGACCATTGGCGGAACCGGCGGGTTTTACTCTGCGGTGAACATTTACGACAACGCGACTCTGGTGGCGACCAACAGCGCCGCCAAGGCCCTCACCATCAATGGGTCTCTGGCTTTGGGCGCCAATTCGAGTTTCGAAATGGATTTGGTTGAGACCCCCTTCGCCGCACTTTCCGTGCTGGAAGTCCCGGCGGCGGTGACACCCAGCGTGTTCCTCGACGGCGATCTCAAACTCACCCTGCTCTACGCGCCGGCTCCGAATGAGGTGATTACTTTGCTAACCACCGATGGAGATATCTCCGGCACTTTTGCCAGCATCAATGGTAATCCTTTCGGAGGAGTGGGGTTTGACGAGCTTGCACTCGACTTCAGCTCCCAGACTTACGACTTTACAATCGCTTATGGATCCGGTGCGGTGACAATCACAGCGATCCCGGAACCCTCTGCTCTGGCCTTACTTCTTGCCGGTGGATTGATGCTGGCCGGTTCCCGCCGCCGGAGAGGCTGAAACACAATCTCTCCGTTTGACCGGGCCCCCTCCACAAGCCGGGGTCATGGCCCCTTTGTATTCAAAACCCACGTCCTGATGAAATTCTTCTCTGCGGCAATCGCCGTTTTCTGCTCCGGACTTTGCTCATTAGCCGCCTTCGGAAGTCCATGGGAGGGTGCTCCGTTTGAGGTCCACCCGGTTCCTGCGATCAGTGCGCTCCCGCGGCTGCCCGACCGGGTGCCCACCGACAGCCCGGTGGGAGACCGGGTGAATCTCGTCGCGGCCCGGGGCGAAATTATTCCCGGATCCTTTGTGGTGGTCCCCAAAAGCAATGTGGCAAAGTTGGAGCTCTCACCCACGGACCTGAAAAGCCCCGAAGGTGCCACGCTCCCCGCCTCGATCGTGGACTTGCGGGTGGTCAAATGCTGGTACCAGGCGGGCACGGCATGGCACAGTTATTTTGCAGACAACAACCGCCGGGAATTGGTTCCGGAGCTTCTGCTCAAGGATGAGACGCTGGTGAAAGTGGATGCCGAAAAGAAAGAAAACTACCTGCGGGTCGGAGGGGAGTACGAGTGGATCAGTTATCCCTTCGACCAGGCGAAAAGCGCCTTCAACTACCTGACCGCCGAGGTGGCCGATGCAGCCACCCTCCAGCCCGTTGGCTTGGCCAAGGGGGAAAGCAAGCAGATTTGGATCACGGTCAAGGTTCCGGCCGATGCCAAGCCGGGGCTGTATCAGGGAAACATCCTCCTCAAAGCTGACGGCAAACCCCAGCCCCCGGTGACGATCTCATTGCGTGTGCTGCCGTTTTCTCTTCCGTTGCCACGGACTTATTATGATTTGGAAAAAGACTTTCTGGTGACGATTTATGCCACCGACGTGTTGGAGCTTTGCCGTCGCCAGGGACTCTCCAACGAGGAAGCGGACCGCATCCAGATGCTGATCTATCGCAACCTGCTGGAACATGGTGTGTATCACCCCTTCGCCGCCATGTCTTATACCCGGCATGCCAGGCAGGCCGAGGAAGTTGCGGACATGCGGCGGGAGATCGCTCTCATGCGCAAGGCCGGCTTTGGGCTGAAACCGTTTCTTTCGCGGGCCTGGGGGTATTATGCTCCGGTGACGGAGGAAAAGGATCCGGCAAAATACCGCGAACGCATGGAAGTTCTGGCCGGGGTTCTCAAGGAGGAAATCGACCACAACGATATCTATATTGCCACCTGGGACGAGGCCGATGCCAACCGGGTTCGGATCATGCGGGAACTGGCAGCCATTATTCACGGGCACGGATTGAAAATCTGGGCGACTGTGCACCGGGGACGGCACTTCGATCTCGCCGGCTACAGCATCGACTACGCCAACCACGGCGGGTGGCCGACCCGGGAACAGGCCGCGGAGTGGCATGCGCTGGGCGCCAAAATTGCCAGCTATGCCGGACCGCATACCGGACCTGAAAATCCCGACATCTTCCGGCGGATGGAGGGGCTCGCCCGCTACAAGGCGAACTACGACGGGTCCATGAATTACAAATATTTTTCCCAGCTCCACCCCTCGATCAGTGAGCGGCTGAAACAAAATGTCTGGAACGATTTCGTCGGCGGTCCATTCCGGCAGTTCAACATGGTGCATCCCACCCGGAATGGCATGATCGACACAATCGCCTGGGAAGGCTTTCGCGAGGGGATCGATGACATCCGGTACGCGACCAAACTCAAGATGGAAGCGGAGGCCGCCATCCAAAGCGGGAGCGTGACCGCCGCCCACACGGCCAAAAAGGCCCTGATGTGGCTCGAGTTGCTGAATGACCAAACCGTGGATCTCAACTATGCCCGTCTGGAAATGATTGAGTGGATTTTGAAAAT
>JBGSSC010000293.1:0-3972 GCA_041737265.1 Terrimicrobiaceae bacterium
CCCGTGTGCTCACGAAACAGCCGGGTGAGTTGGCGCACGCTCACGCCGGCCTCGTTCGCGACGGCTTCCATGCGGACCGCTTCTCTAAACTCCGTTGCGATCCGGCGGAGCGCCCGGTGAAAGGGATGTGTGGACCGGGCAGCTTCGGGACCTTTGTCGATTGCCCGGGAGGTTAGCGCGAGGCAGTGCAGGCGGGCGAGGATATCCGCGAGGATCGCCTTCCGCGCGGCCTGGCGGAATTCCACATCCAGTGCATGCCAGGATTTGAGCAGGGCAAGATCCGAGCAAGGGATGACCCGCCTCGGCTCCACCAGAAACTCCATGTTCAGCAAACGCCCAACCAGTTCCGGGGATAGATCCCACTGAAGAAGCCAGACCAATGGAAGATGGACGCCGACAACGCTCACATCCGGGGCGTGCCGGATCGCACGATGTGGCAGCATCCCCCAATGCACGACCAGCCGGCCGGCCGGAACCCGGACCCGCTGCCCTCCATACAACATCTCCACCGGCCCGCCTTCAAAGGCACTCAACTCGATGGATTCGTGTACGTGCCCGGTCGGTGGCTCGGGACGACCCCGGAACGTCCCGAAGCCGAGATCGTGAAAAGGCATCGCATCGACTCGATAGGGCATGGCCGGATATAGTATAAAACGTTCGGTTTTTTAGTAAGCTTAAATCCTGATATCGACGGAGAATACGTTAGGAACTAAAACCGTCCCAAAATCCACCATGTCTCCATCAGGAATCGAATTGCGCGTGCGGAAGCTTTTCCGTGGTAAGAAAAATCTCGTCATTTCCGCGCTCGACCATGTGGTCGAGTACGGCGACCAACCCGGCATTGAGCAAGCCGCACCGGCAATCACGAAGTGCCTGGATACCGATGCCCTGTTGCTGCCGCGGTTCATGCTGCGGCGGCACTGGGATCTCCTTGCGGCGCCGAAGGCGCCGGCACCGGTGGTTCGCATCAACTGGAGTGCGTCGTTTTATTATCCACTCGAATACCGCGAGGGCTTCACCACCATTGCGACCACCGTGGAGGAGGCGGTGCAGGCTGGAGCTGAAGCGGTGATTTGCTCACTCTTCCTGGAAGAGGATAACGACCGGGCCCGGGAGACGGATAACGTGCGCATTTTTGCCGAAGTGGTGCGTCAGAAGGAACGTCTGGGGATCCCTCTCATCGGCGAAGCCTACGTCGTCGAACACAGGGAAAAATCGCCCGCTCAGGTCCATGCGAAGGTCAAGCGCGTGTCCAGAATCATGGCCGAACTCGGCGCGGACCTCATCAAAACTTTCTTCACAGGCGACAGCTTCCACGAAGTGGTGGAAAACACCCCGGTTCCGGTTTTCACCATCGGCGCCGAAAAACTCAACACGGATTTGGACGTTTTGGTCAAAGCCCGCGATTCAGTGGCCCAGGGAGCGCGCGGGATCATCTTCGGGCGCAATATTTTCATGGCGAAGGACCCGCCCGCTCTCATCCGCGCCCTGAACGCGGTGATCAACGACGGAATCGCCCCGGAAGAGGCCCTGGCGGCAATTTAGCATCGTGCTCATCGGCATCGATCTCGGGACGACGGGACTGAAGGCTGCTGCCTACTGCCGGGCAAGCGGGCGGTGCCTTGGCATGGCCAGCGAGCGCCTTGCCGTGCGCACCCCCGGGGAGAGCGGACGCGAGCAGGACGCAGGAGATCTGCTTGCGGCCCTGAAGCTCGTGCTTGGCAGGCTGAGGGAACAGACCGGAGATCTCTGGAGTACCGTGGAGGGAATCGGTTTCGCCGCGCAGGGCGGCAGCACAGTAGTGGTAACCGGAGATGGTGCCCGGCCATTGACACCGGTTTATTTGTGGAACGATTTCCGGTGTTTCAATCATTTCGGACACATCCGTGCGCAGCGTCCCCCGGAGTTTTGGCGCTCATTCTCCCTGCGGGATGACACCGGACTGGCGCTTGCGCGCCTGGCATGGCTGCGGGACAGCCGCCCCGAACTCTTCACTCCCGGGCACCTCTACGTCGGAGTCGGGGAGCTGGTCTTTCACGCGCTCACTGGGGTGTGGAGGCAGGACGGCTGCCACGCTCAACAAGCAGGATGCTTCGATGTGCGGGGCAATACTCTGGCACCCGAGCCGCTCTCGCTCATCGGCCTGGATCCCTCTTCCTTCTCCCCCCTCAGGCAGGGACACGAGACCCACCCACTGACTCCGCAGGCCGCCGGGCTCTTCGGCCTGCCCGCGGGAATTCCCGTGGCCGGCCCCTACAGTGACCACGAAGCCGGATACTTTGCCGCGGCCCACCTTTCGGATCGGCCCCTGCAATGCTCCCTGGGCACCGCCTGGGTCGGCAATTTTGTTTTGGAGGGAGATTTTCCTCCGGGCTCGGGATATCAGCTTCCGGTGCCATCTCCCAAAGGACCTGGCTTGTTGGTTATTCAAGCATTGCTGACCGGCAATCAGACATGGGATTGGGGGCTCCACCACCTCCTTCACCAGGACCACGGGTCGGCACTGCGTGCGCTTGACGCCATTTTCGACGAACGGCTCCTGCCGTCACCGGGCCTGATCTGCCTGCCATGGGTGGGACGACCCAACCCGCTGGCGGCCGGGCACGGCGCCGGGGCCTTTTTCGGAATCAGCACGACGACCGATACCAAGGATTTGCTGCGTGCGATGGCAGCAGGAATGGCCTTTGAATTTTTCCGGATTTTTGAACAGGTGATCGAAAGCGGACTGGTGGACAGCCTCGTGCTCAGTGGAGGTGCCGGACGCGGGAGGGAGATGCAGCGGCTCTTCGGTGCATTGGGAAACCCCCTGCCGGTGCTGGTAATGAGCGACCCGGAGGCCATGGGCACCCGCGGGTGCCTTGCAGCGTTTGATTCTCCCGCCGCACAAGGTGCGGCCTCCCCGGCTCTGCTGGAACCCGCTCCGGATCCTGATGCACTTTGCGCCCTGCGCACGCTGTATGAGACGCTCGCCGAAAAACTTTACTCCCCGGAGTCGTCGGGACGTTCGTTTCTTTTAAAATAAAATCAACCGTCATGAATCCATCTCCGACCATCGCCTTACTGCCGCTCTACATGGAGCTTTACGACCGGGTTCTCCCCGATCTTCGACAGGAACTCGAGCCCTTTGTCGGCCGCGTGACTGACGCAATCCGCAGCGCGGGGGCGCAGGTGGAATCCACCCCCATCTGCACCACACATTCGGAAATCGGGACAGTATTCGAAAAACTGCGCCGGTCAGAGCCCGATCTGCTCGTGACCCTGCACCTCACCTACTCACCCTCGCTTGAGGCAGTCGATGCTCTCTGTGCTGCCCCGTGGCCGATTCTGTTTTTTGATACCTCACCCGATGCAGGGTTCCCGAGAGAGACAGATCCTCTCCGCCTGCTGCAAAACCACGGCATCCACGGAGTGCAGGATCTGGCCTGCATGTTCCGCCGCCGCGGACGAGCCTTCGAAATTGTTGCCGGCCATTGGAGTGATGAGAAGGTTATGGAGAGGGTCGTCGGCCGTGCGCGCGCGGCATTGGCCGCCCGTACACTACGCTCAATGAAAACGCTGTGTATCGGCGGGCCACTCAAGGGTATGGGCGATTTCGTGGTCGAAAATGATATTCTCGAGAAGACCCTGGGAATTCGCTCCGTCACGATCCCCCCCGAGGGCATCAACCGGTTCGTCGGGATGGTAACGGACGCCGAAATCGAACAGGAGCGCTCCCTGGACCTGGCACGCTACCGTGTGGAGGTCGATGCCGAAGTCCACCGCCGCTCTCTCCGTGTCGGATTGGGTCTGCGCAAACTATTGGAAGAAGGGGGTTACAGCGCCTTCAGCCTCAACTTTGATGCATTCCAATCCGACAAACCTCCGGTGGATACCGTTCCCTTTTTGGAATGCTGCAAGGCAATGGACCGCGGAATCGGCTACGCCGGCGAAGGAGATATCCTCACTGCCTCGTTCGTGGGTGCGATCGCCCGC
>JBGSSC010000302.1:0-10757 GCA_041737265.1 Terrimicrobiaceae bacterium
GATTCCTGCTGTTCGATCATGGTTCGACCGACAGCACCGGGGAAATTCTTGCGGCCTTTGCTGCCCGGCATCCGGAAGCGGCTTTGCGTCGGATCGGCCACCCTTCCGAGTCCCACGAAGCCTTGCAACCATTCGCAGGCAGGGACTGTTGGGTATTCGGTGTTGATGGAGACGAAGTGTATGATCCGATGTGCCTGGAAGCCTTGCGGCCAAAATTGCTGGGAGGAGAGTTTGACCGGGAGTGGATGGTAATGGGGCATTGCCTGCACGTCGAACAGATCGATTATGAAGGCGGGCCGGCCCGCGGCTTCCCGACGCCCCCGGCCCGGAGCATCACGAAACTTTTTAACTTTGCTGCGATCGATGCCTGGCCGGGCCCTGCCACCGAACGCCTCCATGGCGGCAAGCCGGACTTCCGCTCCGGATTTGATCCCTCGCACAAGCGGCTGCTGTTCGAGGAATCGGGGTGGGACGATTCCCCGCTCCGGTGTCTGCATTTTGCATTTTGCCCCCGCAGCAGCACGGAGGCCCCGGGGGGAACTCCGCGAAGGAACATCGATGAACTCTACAACCGTCCTCCGCTCCTCAGCCGGTTGATCCGGCATTTCACAAAGGCTCCGGCGTCCTCCGCGTGGAAGAATGAACGCTACAGGCGGGGTGAACCGGTCACCGTCTCCACCAAACCATTTTTTTCCTGATGTTAGGATTTACAAAACCGATTGCGACCGTTGCCACCAACCTCGTGCCCCGGCGCGGCTCATGGGGAGGCGCAAACCAGTGGGCCTCCCAGCTTGCCCGCTATCTGCACTTTTGTGGATATCAGGTCCGGCACGACCTTCGGCATCCGGTGGATTGCATTGTTATGACTCATACCGGGTTGTCGGCAGGGACTTCGTTTCAGCACGGTGACGTCGCCGAATATCGAAAACGCCATCCCGGAGTCCCGTGCATTCAGCGGATCAATGACAACGACGTTCGCAAAGGTTCCGACCGGGTGGATGCCTATCTCTCCGAGGCAAATACGGTTGCTGACCATACGGTATTTGTCTCTGCCTGGCTGAGGGACTACCATGCGGCAAGGTGGTTCGACACAAGCAGGCCCCACTCTGTCATTGAACCGGGTGCCGACCCCTCGGTGTTTCATCCTCTGGGCAACCGGCCTCCCCGGCCCGGGGAAGCCTTCCGCATCGTGACCCACCACTGGTCGCCTCACTGGCTGAAGGGATTTGATGTCTATCGGGATATTGATGACGCCATTTCGGATGGGCGTCTGAAAGGTTTCGAATTATGGATCATCGGGCGTTGGCCGGACGAACTTCATTGGAAAACCGCCCGCACGTTTTCCCCGGCTTCGGGTCATGCGCTGGCGGGACTATTAAGGCAATGCCACCTTTACGTGACCGCATCGCGCGATGAGCCGGGAGCCATGCACCCGGTCGAGGGCATCCAGTGCGGGTTGCCCATTGTTCTTCACAAGGACACCGGTGGGAGCCTCTCGCAGTGCGGTGCATTCGGAGTCACCATCGAATCCGATGTCGTCAAGGCGCTGGAATCCGCGCGCGACCAGTACGTGAGCCTGCGGGAACGGGTCCTTGCCGGACCTCCATCCGGGGATGTCATGTGCGTCTCCTACCGCCGTCTTATCCAGAGCCTCGTCGCAGCGGCAAGGGAGAGAGATTCGAAATGAGAGTCGGCATCACCGGTGCGCGGGGACGGCTGGCCCCTCTCATCGCGAACCATTATCGCGCACGGAGGGATGACGTCGTTCTGTTCTCCAGGGTAGGCGGCGACGGAGTTCTCGACCTGAAAGAAATTGGAAACACGCATTGCGAAATGATCGTCCACTGTGCCTGGAGCGGGGTGCCGATCACTGCCGAATCGAACCCCGGGCTTTCGGGGCGCGAGGACTTGCCGCTTCTCAGGCAGTTGATCGAACAGACCGGAAAACGCAATACAACCCTCGTCTTCCTGTCGACCGCAGCTGTTTACGGCGACACCGGACACGAACCGGCAACAGAAACCTGCCCACCCGCCCCGCTCGGGGCCTACGCGCATAGCAAGCTGGCTTCCGAAGAGCTGCTGCTACAAGCCTCTCCCTCGCGATCGCTCGTGTTGCGGGTCACGAATTTGCTTGGAGAAGGCGCACACCCGGCCCGCCCGCAGGGGATCCTCCCACGGCTTTTTGCTGCTGCCAGGGAGGGGGTTCCAGTTGAACTGTGGGGAGATGGCACAGCGACAAAAGACTACCTTCACTGCATGGATTTCCTGAGTGCAATGGAGGCGCTGGTTGATGGAGGACACCGCGGAATATTCAACGTCGCCAGCGGGGAGTCGGTATCGCTTCTCGAGTTGATACGGCTGGTTGAAGCCTGCACCGGAAGTAAAGTTCCCGTGGTTCACCGGGACCATTATCCATGGGATGTTTCCCATTCGCTGGTCTCCGGATCAAGGTTACGGGAGACAACCGGCTGGCAACCCGAACTTAATGTGGCGACAGCTGTCGAACGCTGCCTTCGGGCGATGGGATGATTTCCTTCTTTCTGACTTCCGGCGATGGTCGTGGATGGGCGATTGATGAAGATGCCCGCTTGATCCGGCGGGCTCTGACTGGAACCGCCCGTGAAAGGAGTCTGGCAAACGCCGACGTTGTCCATTCCCCATTCTGGGCAGCACTCGCCATGCACTCGCCCGGGGTCCTTGCACAAAAATTTGTCATCGCACACGCGGACAACCCGCCGTTTTTTTATCTCACGCAGCCCGACTTCGCATGGGCCATGCAAACCGTCAACCTGTGGGTCGCACGCTCTCATGAGGCGAAAGCCCAGTTTGATGCCCTCGCACTGCCCTCGGTGCATATCCCCTATGCGATCGATGAGAACCTGTTTTTCCCCATTCCCGATCGCACTGCCCTTCGACGCAGGCTGGGCGTGCCTGAGTCCTGCTATATTATCGGGAATTTCCACCGGGACAGCGAAGGGGCCGATCTCTTTGCTCCCAAGTTCCAGAAGGCACCTGAGATGTTGGTGCGTATCGCGGTGGGCCTGGTCTCGGCAGGCGCACCGATTCACCTTTTGCTCGCCGGGCCCCGAAGGCATTGGATTCTGCGCGAACTCCGCCGGGAACATATTCCTTTCACCTACGCCGGAGAGGAACCGGGATCCGGAGACGACCTCGCCAGAAACATCCTCCCGCGGGAGAAACTCAACGAACTTTACAACGCCTGTGACATCTACCTTATTCCGTCGCGGTGGGAGGGCGGTCCGCAATCCGCCATGGAGGCTGCCGCAAGCCGGTGCAAAGTGCTTGGTATCCCGCTGGGAGTCGGCCGCGACATTCTCGAGCCCGCCAGCCTTTTTTCAACAGTCGAGGGGGCCGTCGAAACCATCCTGGACGATATCCGCAGAAACACCCTTGGCGCGACTGTCGAACCCCAGTTCGAGCGATGGAAGAAACACCACACCTCCCTTGCGATGGGCCACAGTATTCAATCGCTCTATTCCAGGTTGGAAGTTGAACACCGGCCCAACCCCCTTGGATTCACTGCAATTGAACTTGCCCACACAGTAGTCCGCCGCCTGCCCGGCGGCAGGGGACCTCTGTCCGTCTCAATCATTCACGAAGGCGGCGTTTCCCCATACATTGATAATGCCATCGACTTCTGCCGGGAAAACTTCGGCGGAAGCGGTCAAGGGTTGCCCGTAATTGCCGGTACCGTGAAAGCCCCCGGAGAACTTAAGGGTCAAGTTTTTGCACAAATCACAGGACCCGATACCACGCCCGATGCGCTGGTCCCCGGTGCCGTTATTCTTGCGCCATCAGCGCAGGATGCCGTCAATCTGAGGACAGCCGGATGCCGCCAACCGGTGGTTGTATGCCCTCTGATTTTTGAACCGGGCAAAAACGCGGACACCGCCCCATTTCTGGTTTCCGAAGGGGACACCAAGGCTTCGACCGCTGTCTGGCAGGCGATGCTCGACGGACGGCCCGTGGTCTATCCCGCAAACAGTCCTTATTACTTCCAGGTTTTCCACGGAGGCATTGGGGGGAACCGGTCGGAGGATGCCAGCGCCGTCCGCTCTGCGGAAAGCATGCGCTCTCTGGCACGTCCTCCGCGAAGAGAGGCTGCCAAAGCCTTTCTGAAGACCTTGCTCACCGGGTCCTGCGCGAGGCGAATCCCGGAAACCTTTCGGTTCGCAGGAGCGCCCTTGCCGGGGCGGTTGAAGCAAGATAGTCCAGTTCTGCCGGATTAAAAACCCGCTCTCAAAGGAATCCATTTATGAAGATCACGGCCCTACGAAATGCTTACTTACGGCTTGGTCCGGCAGGACGGGCGCGTGTCTGGCTTGGTTTGGCCGGGCTGATCCTGTTTCTGGTCATTCTCTTCGGGGGCAAGCCCTGGAATGTCAGGTTGGAGGCGGGGGAGGATCTCAACACACGCGATTACATGAAGATGTGGTTCTGGCCCGCTGCCGTGGGAAATTTCTTCTTCGTTGGAATTCTCGCACTCTTGGCCCCCTGGTGGACCCGTCCGGCGCAATCGGTGCCTGATATATCGATCGATCGCGCCCCGCCGAAATGGTTCTGGACCCTGGTCTCCCTGGCCGCAGTTTTTCTGCTGTGCACCGCATGGCCGCGCATGGACCAGAGCGTCTGGCATGATGAGGCCAACCGGGTGAAGAACGAAACGGTCGGCAGTTACAAAATTTTACCTGATGGAACGGCCGAGTTCCGCCGGGTCTCGTGGCTGGATACCTTTTTCTTTTGCAGGATGCCGAATCACGTTTTGCAAAGCGCGGCGAGCCGCGCGTGTCACGACCTCTGGGAATCCGTGGCCAGGCCTGCGGGTTTCCCCCTTTCAGAAACTGCCCTGCGGATCCCGAGCCTCATCGCGGGAGTTGTTGGTTTGGCCATGCTGGCGATTCTTCTGAAGGCCCTCGGACTGCCGGGAACAGGGGTTCTGGCGGCATGGATTCTGGCCCTTCATCCCTGGTACATGCGCTACGCATCCGAGGCCCGGAGCTATGGCATTGCCCTTGCACTGGTTCCCGCCGTGTTGTTTTTTCTTCTCCGGGCTTTGCAAACCGACCGGACACGCTGGTGGGCCGCCTTCGGCCTCGCGCAGTTCGCCCTGGTCTATGCTTATGTAACCGCAGTCTATGTCCCTCTGGTGGCAAACCTGCTGGTTTTTCTGGTCATGATAGCGATGAGCAGGCAAGGGCTGGATTTTGCCCGGGTTTGGCCGCGCTGGCTGGTGACAAACCTGCTCTCCGGCGCCCTGTTTATCCAGCTCTATGCTCCCTGTGTTCCTCAAATGGTCAACTATCTGAGCGGAGTCAAGGCAGCGGGTGGCGGATGGACTCTTGACTACTTTTGGATGGGAAACTTTCTGGCACATTTGCTGGGTGGGATTCCATGGACATACACCAAAATGTATCCCAGCGATCACCTTGAAATGCTGTGCTGGGCAATCGATCACCCGGCGGTCTTTGTTGCCATTGTGTTTTTTGGAGTCGGATTCCTGGTGCTTGGTATTAGGAACATGGTTGTTCGTGGCCCCTTCCATGCTTTGGTTGCAGGTGCCTTCCTGTTGCCTGCTGTATTGGCCTTTATCAATGCCAAGCTGAGCGGCACCTACCTGTTCGAGTGGTATGTTATTTTTATTCTTCCCGGGGTCTGCGCGCTGGTCGCTGTCGGCATGGCTGACAGTCTGCCCACAGGAAAGAGCTGGAGAATCGGGGTGATTGCGATGTCGTGTGCGATGCTTGTCGGTTACTGGTACTGGACCCAGCCGCAGCGGGCGCTGATGATGGCGGAGCCTTTGCAGCCATATCGCGACGCCGTCCTCCTCACCAGACCCTCATTGGATCCCAACCATCCCGGCCAGCGGGATATCATCACGGCTTGCTTTCATTCCAAGCCATTGGTTTACGACCCCCGTATCCTAATGGTCCGGTCGGTGGATGAAATGGAGGCCCTGGTTCGCGAGGCCAATGCTTCGGGCAAGCAGTTGTTTTTCAACATCGCGTACCCCGAAACAGCCAAGTTATCTGAACCCCACCTTTACGCTTACCTGTTAAAGTCCGGCCTTTTCGAACATGTCAGGGAGCTGCAGGGGATGTATCCCGAACTTGATCTCGACGTGTATCGTTACAAGGGCGGAGGCTCGGAGAGCGTTCGGTGATGTCACCACCAATCTTAATATTTGATGCATTGGAGTCAGGTTTTTCTCCCCTCCGCTTCATCGCCGCCTCCCTCAGGGAATCTGATGGACTCTTCGCTGCGAAAAGTCATTTGGCGAGGCACTGGGGAATACGGTCGAGGAACAGATAAAGGCTGGGTTTCAAAGCGTGTCTTGCTCGGTCAGAGGCAGTGCCTCGCTGGGGAACAACAATTCGACAGCCGCTCCGGGTTGCGGTATCGTTCCAATGCCGGTAATGCAAAAACCAGAATTAATCACCGGGAAAGATCGCCTCGACGTGCTTGGCATGGACCGCCTGATTGCCGATAAAATCCAAGCGGATCCTACTCTGCTTCAAACCGGCCTGGACAACATCGACCGCTGGATCGCCAATGGCTCGACCCAGGTCCACCGTTTGGAGGAATGGCGGGCGCTGATATTGAATGCCCGGAAATCAGAGGAGGGGCTAAGGCATTTGCTCGCTCTTCTCCGGGAGGACAGCGAAAGCGCCGCCCACCTCCGGGATTTTGCTCCGTTTGCCGGTATCTTAACGGCACAGGATCGCAGACCGTTTCTCCTTGCATGCGCCTTCGCTCATTAACGCATTTGGTCTCTTCCGCCCTTGCGCTAAGCCGGTGTGAGAGAATTCTTATTCTTGGGTCAGCCTCCCTGCTGGCCTCTTTTCCCGGGCTGGACACTGATGACGGCCCCCTCGATTCGACCTATGACGCCGATCTATTGCTCAGGCCCATAGGCAAAGAGACTGCGGCGTTGCTCACCGAGGCGATGGGAAGCAAAAGCCTGCTCCAAGCTCAAAACGGATACTATGCTGACATCCTCCACCCGGATATAGTGCGCTCATTTCCTGTCAACTGGGAGTCGAGATTGGTTGGATTCGACGGTTTCCCCAACGTCTTTGCGCTCGATCCCCACGACCTCGGCATCGTGAAAGTGTGTATTGGCCGCGAAAAGGACCTCGCCCTCGTTCGGGCCCTTCTTGATAGGGATAAACTCAAGTGCACAATCCTCAGGAACCGGCTCAATGAGGTCGAACTTGGAGAAAAGGAGCTGTTTCGCGCTGGCAGAAATCTTTTTGCAGTCTGCAAAGGTCGCGAGTGAATATTCCCTGGCAAGTTGCCGCGTTTGTTTCCGGGGTCCTGTCTCTTCCGCAACGAAGAAAAGTGAGGGCCCGCAGAGAAGGTATCCGGCGTTGCGACGGGGAGCGGCCAGTCATTGGCTTCGGTGATGTTCTTACGAGTGGAGGATTGATTCATGGCGGGGCGGTGAAGCTGCTCTCGTTGCAGAAAGCCTTTCCCTCCTGCGAACAGAATTTCAACATTCTGTATTTGGTCAGCAGTTCTCAGCCGCCGTTTGCGGCAGACCTCGTCGATCTATGCAAACGACGCGGCATCCGGTTCGTTTGGAACCAAAACGGCGTGGGCTACCGGGCGTGGGCGGGAGCTGAAGCGGGCCGACACAATGCTGTGATGCGCCAATTGCGCGATCGTGCCGACTTCGTGATATATCAATCGGATTTTTGTTTCCGAAGCGCCAGCCGTTATCTGGGGCCATCGTCTTTGCAGTCGCGCATCCTGCTCAACCCGGTTGACACCACGACGTTTTCTCCGCGGACAGAACCTCTCCCCCGCATACCGCTCCGGTTGCTGGCGATGGGAACGCAGAACTACCCCGACCGCGTGTTCTCAGTGCTTGAAGCCTTGGCCCGCCTCCGCGACGGAGGAGTGAATGCCAATCTAACGATCGCGGGAAATCTTCTTTGGAACGACGCCGAAGCGGCCTCCCTGCGGCTGGCGGAAAAACTGAACATCGAAGAATTTGTAACCTTCCGTCCGGCCTTCGGGCGCAGAGAGGCGGTTGATTTGTGCCGGTCGCATCATCTGCTCATCCATCCAAAATACATGGATCCCTGCCCGACTGTTGTCGCCGAGGCTTTGTCATGCGGTCTCCCGGTCGTTGGCACGGCATCAGGCGGGCTGCCTGAGATGGTACCTGCAGCCTGTGGATTTCTCGTTCCTGTTGCCGAGGATTGGGACACGATGCATACACCCACAGGGCAGGAACTGGCAGATGCCGTGCATCAATGCCTCCCGGATCTGGACAAAATGTCGCTCGCCGCACGTGCTCACGCCCTGGCTTGTTTTGACGAACGCGCATGGGTCGGGGCACACAGCGGGATTTTTCTGACCCTGTGAGCAGCCCTTCGGTTACGGTTCTGATGACCAGCTACAATGCGGGACGTTTCCTCGATCCCGCAATCCGGAGCATTGTCAACCAGACTTTCCGCGACTGGGAGTTTCTTATTGTCGATGACTGCTCGACCGATGGCTCCGTCGAGCTCGCCGCCGCATGGGAGAAACGCGATCCCCGAATCCGTCTCGTTCGCAATCCGGCCAACAAAGGTCAGACCGCGTGTCTGAATCAAGGACTTAGCGAAGCGCGGGGAAAATGGATTGCGCGTCAGGATGCCGATGACTTGTCCCACCCGCTGCGCCTCACTAGGCAGTTTGAAGCTGTTACCTCGTGTCCGGACCTTGTTCTTGTCGGAACCTGCGGCCGCATGATTGACGGGAACGACCGTCTCGCCGGCTTGCTCGATGTGCCGTCAACCACCTCCTTGATCCGCCGCATGGCGACATTCATCAATCCATTTCTCCACACGTCGGTTTTCTTTTCGACGCGCGTTGTGCGCGATGAACTCCATGGATACGACGAACGTTTCCGCATCGCCCAGGATTATGACCTCTGGTGCAGGCTGGTTCCAGAGTTTGCCAGTGCTAACCTCACCGCCCGATTGGTAAGCTACCGGCACCTCGCATCCTCGCTTTCCAAAAGCCAAAGCCCCAGGGCGTTTGATGAAGCCGGGGAGATCGGCCGGCGCTACACCGAAGCCGTGTTTCCCGGTCGGCTTACCGGGCAGGAGGTGGCAGCCCTCAATTCCTTCAGAGAAGGGCTTTCCTCCGACCATTTTCAGGCTTTTCATTCTGCCATCGGGCGCCTCGGAGAAGGGCTTGAGCCGGGTGAGAAAATTCCGTGGCAGTGCTTTGAATCGGCACTCAATCTTCGCGCCGCCGGCTCGCTCCACGGGGTCCCGGCAATCCTGAGTCTGGTGAGGGCGCTCAGAGCCTCCCCGATGTTTGCTGTCTGCTGGCTCGTTGAGAGGTTTGTCAGCAGGTGACCCCGCGGTGAAAATTTTGATTCCGGAGTCGGTATTTGACCGGCATCCGAAGTGAGCTGATACTGGGGCGATGCGTGTTCCTTTTGCCCGCGTTGTGCTGTGTGGATTGATTCTCAGCGCAGGCGCAGCGGCGGCCCAAATCCCCGCTTTTCCCGGTGCTGAGGGATTTGGGGCAGGGGCCACTGGAGGGCGGGGGGGGCAGGTGATCCATGTGACCACCACGGCTCCTCAGGGTACGGGTTCGTTGCAATGGGCTTTGGACCAGCCTGGTTCAAAGTATGTGGTTTTCGACGTGAGCGGTGTCATCGACGCGCGCATCCATTTGAGGCAGGGCAACGCCACCATAGCAGGCGAAACCTCGCCGGGGGGCATCACAGTACGGGGCTTTGTCACTGACGAGACACCCTTCCAGGACCAGGCGGTGGAGGCACCCTCTCAATTTGCGGAAAATTGGATTCTACGCCACATCCGGATTCGGCCCGGCCTCAATGGACCCAGCGACGATGGGTTGCGTCTGCGCTATACCCGCCATGCCGTTGTGGACCATGTTTCCATCGGCAATGCAGAGGACGAGGCCGTTGAGATTTCCTACTCCAACAACATTTCCATTCAAAATTGCCTTATCGCTGAAACACTCGGCGGGCATTCATTCTACGGGGGCATGCTCGTCAACTACTCAAATCCGGCTCATGGTTTCGGGCTCGACAAGTTGTCCATTCACCACAACGCATTCGTGCGCATCGAAGGACGCCTGCCCGAGGTTTCGCGGGAGTCGCTCGCGGCGGCGGGCAGCACGATGGATATCGAAATTTCAAACAATCTGTACTGGGACCCCGACTTTTTCATAGCGCTCGGGGCCGGTACCGGAGTGGTCCGTGCCGGGGGCCAACCCTACCCGATATATTACCGTCTCAATGCAGTGAGTAATGCATTCCACACGCGCGATTCCTTTCCGTATGGCATGTGGGACGACCAGATCCTGCGCTCCCCTCTCTCGGCTCCGGGCAACATAATTCACGCCAGCGGCAACATAATGGATCGCTATCCGGGCCGGGCTGACTTTGCCCTGTTTTACTGTTGTAACGATTATCCAAGCGCCTCACCGGAAAACAGTTCAGGTCTGGCGGCAGCGATTACCGTGAGGCATCCGTTTCCGAGCCTAACGTACACTCCGGCGGCAGCCCTGCGCGAACGGGCGGTGGTCGAAGCCGGAGCATTTCCCCGCGACCCGATGGACCGGCGCCTTCTGGCTCCGCTCCGGGATAACCGGATCCTTGCCACGGCACGCAACGTGAATCCGGCAGCCGATGCATTGGTGCCAGCCTACGCAGGCTTGCCGCCAGAGGCCCTGCCCGACGCGGATGGTGATGGGATGCCCGACCT
>JBGSSC010000316.1:0-5376 GCA_041737265.1 Terrimicrobiaceae bacterium
CCCTCACAAGTCGACCTGTTCGACTACAAACCCGGGCTGGAAAAACACCGCCTCGAAGAACTGCCGGCTTCGGTTAGATCTAACATCCGCCTGTCCACCATGACCTCGGGGCAGAAGCAATATCCGATCCTGCCCGCCCTCAAGCCATTCCGCCAATATGGCAACTCCGGCCGCTGGCTGTCCGAACTCATTCCCCACACCGGCGGCATCTCGGATGATATCTGCCTGATCCGCTCGATGCACACCGATGCGGTCAACCACGCCCCGGGCGTTACTTTTTTTCTAACAGGAAGCCAGATCCCCGGCCGCCCGAGCCTCGGCGCATGGGCCACCTACGGGCTGGGCAGCCTGACCAGCGAGCTGCCGGCCTTCGTGGTCATGACCTCCTCGGACCGCGAGAAAACCTGCGGCCAGTTGTTTTTCGACCACTACTGGGGCAGCGGTTTCATCCCCTCGAAGTATCAGGGCGTGCGCTTCCGCGGCGAGGGCGATCCCGTGCTCTACCTGAGCAACCCCGATGGCATGTCACGCCAGTTGCGGCGCGCCATGCTCGATGATATCGCGGAACTCAACCACCAGCACCTCGGCGAATTCGGCGATCCCGAGATCGACACCCGGATCACCCAATACGAAATGGCATACCGGATGCAGGCCAGCGTCCCGGAACTCACCGATATCGCCGGCGAGCCGAAGTCGGTTCTGGATATGTATGGTCCCGACGTCCACCGCAGCGGCTCCTACGCCCGCAATTGCCTGTTAGCCCGCCGCCTGATCGAGCGCGGCACCCGTTTCGTGCAACTCATGCATTCCGGCTGGGACCAGCACAACAATCTCCCCACTCAGCTCGAAAAACAATGCGCGGATACCGACCAGCCGTCCGCCGCCCTCGTCCGCGACCTGAAACAGCGCGGATTGTTGGAGGACACCATCGTCATCTGGGCCAGCGAGTTCGGCCGCACCGTCTTCGTCCAGGGAGACATCACCAAACCCGCCTACGGCCGCGACCACTTCGGCGCCTGTTATTCCATCTGGGTCGCCGGCGGCGGCTTCAAACCCGGCCACGCCCACGGCGAGACCGATGACTTCTGCTACGGCATTGCCAGGGATCCCGTCAGCATCCACGACTTCCAGGCCACGCTGCTCCACCAACTCGGCCTCGACCACGAAAAACTGACTTTCCGCCACCAGGGCCGCAATTTCCGCCTCACCGACGTCCATGGCGAAGTCGTCCGCCCGATCATCAGCTGAAGCCCAGCCCTTCTGAACCGGAAAGCGCAACTCGCTCGCACCACTGCGCGAAGGCCCGTCCGTTCTGTTCCGGTCGCTCGTTCCGCTGCCCGGAAAACCCTTCAGAAAGTCCCGGCACCTTCGTCCCGATCTTCCAGATCCGCATTCGCCTGGAGCCCCAGCGCTGACAGGCCCGGTGTAACCAGACCGATAACGCCTTCACCTACGGCTATGCCTACACTCAAAGTAATGTCGACGATCCCCGCGTCGGCTCCGTCCCCGGCACTAAAAAGGACATCATGCCATGCACTCTTAAAAAGATCGGTGAGCCTGTCCTTCAAACCATCCGCACCTACGAGCCTCACCGCGACCATCTCGCCAGCGTCCAAAACAAAGCTGGTCCATCCACTCGTTCCAGCTACACTTACGTCGTGAATGATCTCGGACAGCGCACCGACCTCGCGGCCGCTTTCGACCTCGGCGACGGCATAGTCGCCAACCCTGGCGGCACTGCGTGGCTGTATGACGATCTCGGACCAGTCATCTCCGCCGACGCACCGGACCTCTCCGTGGTGTTCACCGACCGGACCTACGACTTCGACGCCATCGGCAACCGCAAACAATCCGCTACCGGCACTTGGTCGCTTGATCCCAACAACAAACCGCACTTCTCCCCCGGTGTTGCCACCTCGGTCTTTGGCGTCGTCACCACCAACGGCACGCCTTCCGAACCTGGAGCCAATCCACTAAATCAATACAAAGCCATCACCACCGGAGCCACCACCCTCCAACCGGTCTTCGATGGCGACGGCAACATGACCTCCGGTCCGCTCCCTGTAGCACCCGCAACCAACGCCCCTCTCGCCTGGGATGCGGAGAACAGGCTCATTTCCACCACTGCCGGCGCCACCACCTACGCCTGCGATGCCCAATCCCGACGCATTGCCAAAACCACCACCGAAGGAGGCACCATCCTCTACCTGTACGACGGTTGGAACTGCATCGCGGAATACACCTCTGCCAGCACCGCCGCACCCGCACTGTCCCGCATCCACACCTGGGGCCTCGACCTAAGCGGCACCCTGCAAGGCGCAGGTGAAGTCGGCGGCCTTCTGGTCGTCAACATCGCCGGAACACGGTACTACCCTAGCTTCGACGGTAATGGCAACGTCAGCGAATACCTCGCTGCGAATGGTAGCACCGCAGCCCACTTCGAATACGATCCCTTCGGGAACACCGTGGTCAATACCGACGCCAGCAATCTCTTCCCCTACCGGTTCAGCACCAAGCCGCTGGATTCGGAATCCGGACTCTACTATTACGGATACCGTTACTACGACCCGCTAACCGGCCGCTGGCCATCAAGGGATCCGATTGGGGAGAGGGGCGGCTTGAACCCATATGCCTTCGTAAACAATTGCAGTCCATGTAATGTAGATTATCTTGGACAAAAGCCCTGCCCCGCCAACGGCCTCCCTTACGAGCCGACCAAATGGAACGACCCTACATCAAAGTCTAACTTTAACTGCTATGACTATGCATGCAATCGAAGGCGGGGCTATTTTACACAACCTGGGGAACCATCGGGAAATAAGGAAACAAAGATCACATGTGAGGCATTATTGCGGGCCGCAATAAAAGACAATGAGGCACAGAAACCCAGCTCCGAAGGTTGCTGTCCAAAGGGTTACCATCTGATACAGCTAGTATTGACTGCTGAAAGAGCTGGCTCGTATCATTGGCTAAGACAAGACAATGATGGCACTTGGTCGCATAAGGACGGAGAAGGGGACTGCACAAATAAAGATGCAAGTGGAAAGGAGATTTCAGATCCATCAAGTGCAGACCTGGATTTTTCAAAGAACAAAAATATCAGAGGCCTAAACTATAAAATTATATGTCCGCACAAAGTATGTGTAAAAAATTGACTTTACTAGCGTTACTGGGATTGATTGCTTCGTTGTCTTCATTGGCTTCAGCCAGAGAAGAGATTCCATTTCTGATATCAGCCAAGAGCGAAGACCAGCTATTGAAGAGCTTTGTTCGCCTCTATGGCCACACCAATGGCGAGAGGTTTGTCAGTCAAGGTGTGATTACTAGATGTTTCTTCGTGAATGTCCGTGGTGGGGGCAGAGGCGTTAAAGACGTACTCGTGTACTCCGGAGATGACAAATCCGGGTGGAGTCTCGTTTTTTGGTGTCGGACGCTTGATGCCAAAGTGTCAGCGAAGATGAATGAGGAAAAAATACAGTTCTCGGGAGACGAAGGAAAAATACTATTTTCGATACCCACTGAGTTTCTAAAAGGCGATAGAGAATTCCGTGGCGGAACTCCTTAGATGTTTCCGCTTTCGACCTCCCACAGGCTGTCTTGAACTGAGTTGGATTTCAATGTTTAATATTCTTAGTCCGTGTCTGCGAGCACTCAATTCACGTGCGCGGCGCAGCGTTTTGGGGATGTGTTTGCCGGTGACGTTGACGGTGAGCGAGTCGGAATAGGGTCTGCCAAATGGGCGACAGTTCCCGGGAAACTTCCGGCTTCCTTCCAGGCCGCCGACCCGCTACCAATGCGTAAGCGATGATCGCCGTACTCCCATTCCCTGCCCCGGTTTCGGGCGCGGCCCGACTCAACCGCCCGGAACGCCTCCGGAATTCCGGGTATGTCCCTCCCCCGGCGGGAAATGATCGGTTTCTGTGTCACCCGCGTTCCAGCCTGGCAAGGCCCAGGAAACGCTCCAACCCATTGCCTCCAAACGGCTTGCGGCGGATGGGATGTATCGAAGAAGGAGTGGGTGTGCTTGATTACGGATACCGTTACTACGACCCGGTGACGGGCCGCTGGCCATCCAGGGATCCGATTGACGAAGATGGCGGTTTGAATTTGTATGGATTTCTGGGGAATGCAGCAATCGGAAAAATTGATGTGTTTGGTGCTATGGAATACCCACCACATGACGATATTCCTGGCAATCCCGAAGAATCGGAAAGAATAGAAAAAGTTAATAAAACAGAGAAAGATCTGTCTAATAGGCGATCAGAAAGTAAGTGCTGCACTCAAGATAAAATTGACGCCGGCAAGAAGGAAATGGACAAAAAGTTTAAAGAATACGAGGATACGTTAACTAGAGAGGGAAAGGTTGCGAAGGGAACTTACTTTGGTGAGGTGGATGGAGCTAGTTGCTATGAGCAAAATACACCAATTGCAGGAGTTCTTAACCCAGTTCCCGAATGCTGGGAATGCAAGCTGGTCAACGCAAATGCCTATTGGCCAACTGGATTAGACCACTGGTGGATAGAATGTAAGGCTTACATCAATGGACGGGTTGTATCAACTTTTAATTATGACTCGTACCATCACAACCGAAAGGGCGGTAAGAATCCTCAAGATAACCGAAAAAACTATCCTTATGAATCAAAGGTTAGTTCCAGTGATTATTTGCGATTTAATTTCACCCATATTCCGAATCGCTGTCCTTGATTTAATTCCATAAAGTTAATTATGATCGGTTATCGAACATTTCTCTTAATATTAGCATTCATGCCATTCTTGCAATCTTGTCAAGATCGTGAACGCGAGAAAGAATATGCTCGAGCTATGTATGAGTGTCAGATGATACGAGGACTATTTGATGAGTATCAAAAAGAGTTTCATCAGATTCCGTCTGGGGAGCAGCTCTATAAATTTGTTATGGATAAAAATACTGATGAAAATATATTGGCAGGGTGGTCGTTTGGCACTAAAAGTTTCAAAGGAATTGCTGGCAAGCAAGGAATCAGGACGCGTTCTGGAAAGACGATTGGAATGTATATAAATTCAAAAGGAGTGGTTATCATAGATGATTGAATCGACATGAACGGGGTCAAGTTCCGGGTGGCTGGAGAACTTTGTAAAAAGAAATGAATGGGCTCAGATTACACGGAACATCATTGTGAATTGGAGAGCTCTGACCCCATTCACCAGAGACAACAATGCCGAATGGAGCAATCCCGGTGGGGTCTCCGTGCATTGAATTTTTCCCTTCTTGATCCAGGAAACCAAGGTCTGATAGTTCACGCCATGGAGCGTGGCGAATCGCGGAGCGCTCAACCCGCTGGCCAGATAGGCATCAACCATGGTTTTTTTCTGCTCCGGGGTATAGCGCAGACGGCC
>JBGSSC010000320.1:0-2549 GCA_041737265.1 Terrimicrobiaceae bacterium
CCTTGGGTATTTGAGCGATCCCCGCGCCTACGTGAGGAGCGCGTTTCGCAGGCTCCTCGAAGACAGGCCGGTGCATTCTTCACAAACAAATATTCAGGCGCATCCGCCGCTCGTTACGGCGTGAATCCGGCGCGGGAGACCAACGGCGTCCGCCCCCAGCGTCTGGTCTGCTTCGGCGATTCGATCACAGCCGGACGCAGCGTGCCCGACCAGTCACGATGGACAGCATTGCTTGCAATTGCGATGGACTCCTACTCACCCGCCGGCGTCGAATTATTCAGCCGGGGAACTCCGGGCTCGACGAGCGTGGAAGGTCTCGCCCGTTTAGACAAAGAGATTGAGCCCCTGCTGCCCGCGACCGTGCTTGTCCAATTCGGACTCAACGATTCCAGTCTTCTACCAAACCGTGCCATTCCAAGGGTCGGGACCGAAGAATTTCGCGCAACCATCCGAGAAATCGCCCGCCTTGTTTCCTTTGGCGGAGGCAAAACCATTCTCCTGACCAATCACCCGGTTTCTCGCTCCCGCACGGCAGAAAATGGCGCCGTTGTTGCCGATTTGATTGCTCCCTACCAGGAGTCCATCCGGCGTATGGCTGCGGAGGGCGGGCACGGCCTCATTGATGTCGAATGTGCTTTTCGGGCAGTGCCCGAAGCCGACAGGGGGCTTGCCGCCGATGGAATTCACCTCGATCGGGTCGGTCACCAACTCTATTCACAAGCCGTCCATGCAGGGCTTCAAGCTCTCGGCTTCCCGGATTGACCGGCTTCCTCGACCGGTCGCCGGTCATCGGTGGGAGCATGTCCCCAATAGCGGCGATAGAGCCTGGAAAAATAAAAGGGGTCCGCGTAGCCGACGGCCGCAGCAACCTCCTTCACCCGGAGATTGGACTCATGTTGCAAATATCTCGCGGCCCGCATGCGCAGCTGAATCAGGTAACTGCCGGGGGTCACACCTGTATATTTCCTGAACAAGCTGCGGAAGTATTTGGGGTTGAGTCCCGCAATTTTTGGAGCCATGCGAAGAGCACTTGGCTCTTTGAAATGGGATTTGAGGTGCTCGATGGCGCGTTGAACTCCCTGCTCCCCCCCACTGGAGGGACGGCTCAAAGCAGCTTTGGGCTCCGAAACATGTGCCAGAAATCTCCCCAGAATGGCCTTTAATTCCGCCTCGGCTTCGAGCATCGCTCCCGTCCCGCCCTTCTCCAAAAGCAAAGTGATGCGCGTAAAGCTTGCGACTTCGAGCGGCAAATCTCCGACGCTGTGGACGATGGGCTGAGCAAGGTCTTCAAACGCATATTCAGTGGAAGAAAACCGACACCATGCCAAAGCCGTGATTCCGGGTCGCTTCGCAACCCTCCATTCGCGGCTCACCCATGCCGGCATCAGAATCATCTGACCCCCGAGCAACTTGCACCGAAAGTCATCCACGCGGTAGTTCGCGGCTCCCTCGCGAATCAACATTAACCTGGGCTCCTTCGGGATGCTTTCTTCAAGATGATAGGGCCACTTGCGGATCTTCAACTCCGCCGCAGTCACTAACAGACGCGTGACGAGGAACCGGTCAAGTATCTTCAGAGGGCTCCACGCCGGATTCAACACGCTTCGGGCTTGAACACGTGCTGGCTGATTCCGTGCAGACATCGCAGGCCTTCTTACAAGATGCGCTTGTTTCCCGCCATTTTTAAATGTCCGGGGCTCCAAGCATTTCAAGCATAGGGTTGATTTGCAAGATTGGCAGGTCTTCGGATTTGTTTCGAATATTAAGTCGGTTTTGTGCTAAAATGGCAAGGCTGTGTCATGGTTAAGACGGCCTTTCCCTGTCATGATATTCATCTTATTGAAAATTCTGTTTCATGATCACCTTCGACCCCTCCATCACGCCCGCCGACCTCGTTCCCGCCACCCGCAGGCTCTGGGAAGTTTCGGGTTCCAAAATTCTATCCATTGATGCCTCCGAGATTCCCGGGGGAGCGACGCCCGTATTCACCGTCAAAGGGAAGTACACGGCACGCGGCTGGACGGAGTGGACGCAGGGGTTTGTTTACGGCTCGGCGTTGCTTCAATTCGATGCGACGGGTGACGAGCGCTTCCTCGAACTCGGCCGCACGCGAACCCGGGAGCGGATGGCCCACCACATCACCCATGTCGGGGTTCACGACCACGGATTCAACAACGTCTCCACTTATGGCAATCTTCTCCGGCTCATGCATGAGGGACGCATTGCGGACAATCCGCGTGAGCGGGATTTTTACGAGCTGGCACTCAAATGCTCCGGCGCCGTGCAGGCCGCGCGGTGGACATCCATCGCGGGAGGCGGCGGATTTATTCATTCGTTCAACGGTCCCCATTCGCTTTTTGCGGACACAATTCGCTCGCTGCGCGCACTAGCTTCTGCCCACTCCCTCGGCCACGTGCTCATGGGCGAAAAGGATACCCGGATTTCCCTGCTTGGACGCCTCATTGACCACGCCAAGGCCACTGCCGAGTTTGCCGTCTATTTTGGAACAGGCCGCGATGCCTACGACCTGCGCGGACGTGTTGCCCACG
>JBGSSC010000358.1:0-4461 GCA_041737265.1 Terrimicrobiaceae bacterium
CCCGTATTTGTCAGGCATTGCCAAGCGTGCGGTGGAAGGCCGGGTGAGAATCGGGGTGGAGGGATTGGAAGGAGATTTTGTCGGCGATTCCCGTTATCACGGCGGTCCGGACCAAGCGGTTTATCTTTACGGCGCCGCCGATTATGTCTGGTGGGAGGCCGAGCTGGGCAGATCGCTGGCTCCGGGAACATTCGGCGACAATCTCACGATAAGCGCTTGGGAAAGCGCGGGCTCGTCGGTCGGAGACCGGTTTTCCATAGGCGGGGTCACCCTGGAAGTCACCTCGCCCCGCGTACCCTGTGCGACGCTTTCGTGTCATATGGGCGATTCGGCTTTTCTGAAAAAATTCCGTCGCGCCGAGCGGCCGGGTGTCTATTGCCGGGTGATTTGCGAGGGGGAAGTGCAGGCCGGCGATGAAGTGCTTTTCGAACCGCTGTGCGGCGAAACATTGGGAATCATGGAGCTTTACCGTGATGCCTTTTCGCCGACCAAAGACGCGACCACCCTTCGACGCCACCTCGCCGCGCCCCTCGCAATCAGACTGCGCCTCCCCAAGGAGGAAGCGCTTGCACGGATTGAGGCAACCTCGTGATTGCTTCTCACCGGGCCCCAGTGTCCTCAACCCACGCTCTTGGCACCGGCACCCGCCGGATTTCCCTTTCAATTTAAATCCCGCGCAATTGTTAGCGCTCTCTTTAAAGTCCAATCTTCAATGATGGGAAACGATGAAATGTTTCCCTCCATTTTGCGCAGCAAAATTTACTAATCCGGCGGCGAGGGGACCCATTTCTTACCGGATCTCCCCGCCCTCACACCCACCCTTGGCACCGGCACCCGCCGGATTAGGATTTCTCTTTTTCCTCCTCCAGTTTTTTAGTGTCCTGATTCTTGCTTGGAGCTTTGGCAGGGTTCTGCTTGGGGGCTGCCTTCTGTTTGGGGGGAGCCTGCTTCTTGGGAGCGGCTTCCCGTTTCTGGGGAGCGGGTTTTTGAGGGGCAGGTTTTTGCTTCACCTCGCGTTGCTTCTGCGGTGCGGGTTTGGATTCCATCCTTTGGGGGCGGGGCCTTTCGGCTTGCTTAGGTCTGGACTGGACCGGACGTGCGTTCTGCGTCGGTGCCTGGGTGCGGGATTGTTTCTTCTCCTGATTGACGCGGGGAGCGGGCTGCGGCTTGGGGGCCTGCTGCTCGACAGATTTTTTCACCGGCCTCTGCGTGGCGGGTGCTTCGATGTTTCTCCGTGACGGCTGCTCAGGGGCCGGCTGGGCTTTGCGATCACGAGCCTTTTCCGTTGGTTTCGTGACGGGGGGAGCGGTGGAGGGTGTTGCGGACCGGTCAGCAGGGGTGGGAGCCGGTTTGACGGCGTCGCGGGTGCGGTTCGGTCGAACCATTTGATCCGGCACGCCGGGAGCTGCGGATGGAACGACATTCCTCCGTGGACGAGTCACAGGGGCTGCCGGGGCGGCGGGAAGATCGCTTTCAATGGACTTCCCCTTCCGGTCATTTCGGGGCCTCGCCGGAGGTGTTGTGGAATTCGAGGGAGTCACTGAGGGCGACGGGGCGACTACAACCGGGGACGGATCTCCCGGCTGGTTGGCCACATTGCCTGGGCGATCCCTGCGCGGCCTGGGGGTTGGAGCTTCCGCTGCTGGCGTAGGGGAAGCACTATCTCCGGGTTTGCCCGGGCGGTCCCTCCCCGGCCGGGGAGTTGGAGCGTCCGTTGCGGGTGTGGGCGAAGCGACATCTCCGCCTTTGGCCGGGCGGTCTCTCCGTGGCCGGGGAGGCGTGGGTCCAGCGACTTTGCCGGGCTTGAGGTCCTGACGATCTGCGGCATTTTGGTCCCGGCGGCCCTGGCGATCCGTTGCCTTTTGATCCCGGCGGCCCTGACGTTCTTCCTGAGTCAGTCTCGTCGGTCTGGGGAGCGCCGGGACTTTGGCTGCATCGCGAGCATTTTGCCGGTTGGATTGACGTTCGGCAATGGCGGCCTGGCGGGCCCGAACAAACCTGGCGTTGCCCTGGTTGTTCCGCTGGCGTTGGGTAATCTGATTCACGCTGCTGGTGGAGGGCTGCCACTGAGTGATGTTATTATTGTCGATGTTGATCACGTTGGCGTTGCTGTTGCCGCCGCCATTTCCGTTCCAACCGTTATTATTCCAGTCGTTCCCGTAGTTATTCCAGCCGCGCCAGTTTCCGCGATAGAGATTGTTTTGGTTCCAGTCGAAGTCGTAATTCAGCCATGCGCCAACGGCGAAACCGGCACCGAAGGTGAGCAATGGCAAGGGATCGAAGGACTCCACATAAACGACCTGGGGATCATACCGTGGCACAAAAATCACTTCGGGATCTGCGGGGATGATGCGGATGATTTCTTCCCTCACAACGACCCGTTGTTGAGGCGTATCCTTGAGATTTCCGGCGGCCTGCGCTTTGGCGCGGAGTGCCTGAATGGCGTTCATGACATCCGCGGGCTGTTCCACAAAGGCCTCTCCAACCGATGCCGTCCACTCCAGGTTTTCATCCATCCAGTTCAAAACATCCGGGTAGCGGACGAGCGCCTGCACGCTTTCATCCCATGGCTGACTGCCGACCTGATCGATGTCACCTTTGGAACGAACATAGCGGGCGCCCAGAACCACATCGGATGGCACGGTGGAGGCGGGCAGGATGAGAGCAACGAGCGCATCGGGGTAGAGCGCAATGGGGCCGAGAAGATCAGCCAGCTCAGCGGAGTTCAGGTCACGTGGCTCGATCAAGGTTGCTCCCGTGGAATCCTGTGCGGAGAGTGGGACCACAGTCAGCAGGATTGAGAAGACCATCGGCAGGCCAATGATACGGAAGAGAGTGTGTGACTTCATGACAGCAACACCCTAGCCCCGCGCAACTCGAACCGCGCTGGGGTATTATACTACCCCTAATCCGGCGGCAGCCGGTGCCAAGGGTGGGTTTGTTGGCAAGGGGTCCCGGTGAGGAAGGAGTGCCGTCGCCGCCGGATTAGTAAAATTTTGCTGCGCAAAATGAGGATCTGATCGGTAGGGGAATTAAAAACTTCTCGTGGGAGAGAGTATTTCCATCACAGCTCCTCAAGGATTCTGACGGACTTTTCGCAGCGAAAAGTCTTTAGCGAGGCACTGGGAGTTGAAGATCCAAACAGCGGATAGCGGAAGTCATAAAACAAGGTTGCCTGTTTTGAGGCAGTGCCTCGCTAGGTTCAAACTTGCGGAAGCGAACGGGTTGAGCCGATAGTTGGCAGGTGTTCGCCGCCCGTCCCAACAAGTTCTCGATCAAGATTCGGGGGGGGAAATGGATTGGTGAGGAGGACACCCAGGTCGGCCGCCGGTACGCGCTGGAGCGGGAGATTGGCCGTGGAGGAGTGGGCGTTGTGCTTCTCGCCCGTGACACACAGCTTGAGCGCTGGGTCGCGCTGAAGCGCTTGCAGGCCGAGGCGGTTGGGTTCGGTGAGAGGGCGCAGGCTGCTCTCGCCGAGGCCAAGCGGCTTGCCCGGCTTCAGCACCCGAACATTGTCACGGTCTACGATGTGCTCGAGCATGAGGGGGACGTGCTGATCGTCATGGAGTATTTGAGCGGATACACGCTCGAGGAGCTGAAGCATCCGCTCCCGCTGGAGGATTTTCTGCAGGTTGCACGTCAATCCCTCGCGGGGCTTGGGGCAGCCCATGCCCTCGACCTGATCCATCTGGACATCAAATCCACCAACATCATGCTGACCTGGCTTCCCACGGGCCATATTCAGCTCAAGCTTCTGGACTTCGGACTGGCGGCCATCATGGAGCGGCCATCGCTTCAGACTCTCGACGACACCGGCTCCCTGCTGGGGTCGGTTTACACGATGGCTCCCGAGCAGTTCGAGCAGAACCCGGTGGGTGCTCATACCGACATTTATTCCCTGGGATGTGTCTTCTACCACGCACTGACCCGTCAGGAACCCTTCGAAGGGACAACCACCCACGCCGTGATGGAAGCCCACCTGAACCATTCCGTGCAACCGCTCGCAGAAAAGCGGCCGGACCTTCCCGCGTCGGTATGCTCGTGGGTTGAGAGCCTTATGGCCCGGAACCCCTCCGATCGGCCGGCCGATGCAAAGGCCGCGATGACCGGTCTCTTCGTCACACTCGCGGCGTTCCGGCCAAGGAACATCCAACCCTCAAGCGAGCAGAAGATCTCTCCACCCTTCGGCCGGAGGGCGGGGGATCGAGTTCCTGTTTCCGTTGCTGATTCACCGGTCGATCAGAGGGTGCCGCCTGAGCCACTGGATCTTGGGAGGCCGGAAGAAGTCGCCGCATCCATGGGAAAAGAAATTTCAGTAGAAGCGGTGGTCGACCGCGTCTGGGAGAACTCCCAAGGGACAATCCGCTTCCTCAACTTCGCGGGGATTGACCACAACGCATTCTCGGTTCTGCTGAAAACCAGCGATCCGGGATTATCCAACGAATTCCTGAAATCGCTGAT
>JBGSSC010000369.1:0-5987 GCA_041737265.1 Terrimicrobiaceae bacterium
AGACGTGTGCTCTTCCGATCTGCAACCACACGCCCGCCACCCCCCCTGCGGTGCCATATGCGCAGGCGGTGTTCCTCGAATTTCCGGAAACCCTTGAAAACGGGCACCAACTCACCGCCCCGGGTGCCGGCTTCCTCCCGCAGCTTGCGTGCTGCCGCTACAAAGCCTTCTTCCGGCGGGCCGATCATCCTAATCCGGCTGGACCGGTTCCGAGGGTTGGCTTGTGGGCAATGGGCTGGTGGGAGAAATCGCTGCCAGCGCTGCCGGATTAGAAAATTTTGCTGCGCAAAATAAGAGGGGGTCTCGGCCTCCTTTTCTGCGCCCTCTGCATCCCCCTCTGTATTTTATGCTACGAATCCCTTTGCTTCCCCCTCGGCTTGGCTCGGGACCTTGAGCCTGTCGAAACGGCCCGTCGAAACGGCTTTGTCGAACGGCTTCCCCTCCTTTGAAAGCCTGGCCGGCGCTTCGCGTCCGTTGCAGGCGAGAGGCCTGCATCGTTTCCAAAAATCTTTCGCAAGGAAACGCGCCTTTACTTTGGCAGGAGCCCGGGATGTTAAAAATCATTGACCTCTGCCCGCCCGAATGACGATTTCGACCCTGCGGTTGAGTTGTTGTTCCTCAATTGTCCCGGTGGAAGGGGCCAGAAGACGCGATTCCCCAAAACCCCGGGTTTCGATTTTATTTGCAGGGATCCCCATGCCCTCGATCAACCAGGCCCGCACGTTTTCGGCACGCCGGGTGCTCAGCTCCAGGTTGTAGGCGTCGGAGCCGAAGGAATCCGTGTGCCCCTCGATGAGAAAGCGCGACTGTGGATTGCGCCGCATGAGGGTGCCAAGCTTGGAGAGACCTCCCACGGCCACTTCCCGGAGATCGGCCGAGTCGTAATCGAAAAGCAGGTCGGTTGGCATGAGGATCGGTGCGGTCTCCGGGCTGAGCGGACCGGTGCGCGCAAGCAATTCGTCCAGGTTGCTGAAGCCCGGCTGGTTTCGGCCCTGGAGTGCACCCTCGGGTGCGGCAGGTGAGCCTGCGAAAACCTCCGGCGCGAAGGCCGTCTCCAGATTCTGCGGAGCGCTCACCGGCACATCGTTTAGGATCGCTTCGGTGAGGGCGGCAGGATCCTCGAGCAGACTCTGGGCTCCCGCGGACCTCGCAGCATCAAGCGTGGCAGTCATGTCGGTCAGTGGCAGAGAGGGCGTCTCGGAAAGCCGGACCTCGGGGAACGCGGGAGCAGCGACCTTGCCCGTCGCCTCGCCCATGAGGCGCTCGAAGGCAATTTTCTCCTCGGGGATTTTCACGGGCTGCGGAGCCATCGCCTGCGAACGCTCCTCGGCCGGCTCGGGATCAAGCAGCTTTGGATCGATGTAGGCGCGTTCGATCCGGAATGTCCGGGGAACAATCTTGTCATAATGGGATGCGCTCATCTCCTGAACGACATATCCCCGCGCCCAATAAACGAAGAGGCCATGAAGCAGGAGCGACACCAAAATGGCAGGGATCAACCAGCGCGCCAGCGGTGAATCCGCCCCCGGCTCTTCCACAGTCATGTCGTAGGTTTCTGCCATGCGCAGATCAACATTAGTGTGATGCGGGCAATTTCACAACCAGTAAGGCGATACCTTCGTGAGCAACTGTCCTCCGCGAATTATCCCAGGCTGTTTCGGTCACGAGAAGACCATCTTGACCCGCGGTTGGAGGCACGACGGGGATGGTGAAGGAAGCGCCTAAGCGTCTGCCGCATTCAGGATATTCGTGCACCCTCCAATCTGGCCAAATGCCAGCGTTCAAACAGCCCACCTTCTGAGGAGATGGGGACTGACTCCGCCTCCATGTCATCCGACATACCTTGCAGGGAGAATCCCAGAGCTCTACTCACCATATCTGGCGCGTTGAAGCCCGGCCGATTAATGCGCCAAAAACGCTGTTACGGATAACCTTGCAGCAACCTCGGAAATAGAAAACCATACAGCCATTGAGGTCGAACTGACAGGTCCAGATAGCCCAAGAGTTCAACTTTACAAAAAATTCCACCCACTCCCACGCAATCTTTGGGCTCTTTCCGATGGCAGTCAAAGCGATGTTGCAGCCAAAACCGAAGGAGATATCCGGAATCCATAAGCTTTCCACTGCGCTGTGCGGCCTTGCGATGGGGGTGCTTCTTCCATTATTGCAGGCAGGGAGTCCCATAGATTCCGAACAATCCCGACAGTGGAATAAGGTTGTCCTCGCCAATGGGCTCGCTGTTTCTGGACAGCGGAGTGAGCTGGGACTAAAGGCATTTATACTTATTTGCACAAATGGTGCCAATAGTCCTGAGCTTGTATCCTTGCCAGCTTCCGCTCCATGGAAAGCTTTGCATTGGGATTTCAATGGGAAGACGTTTATCGTGGGCTATCACATGCGGGGAAATACCCCGGAGAAAACACTCGACAGTTTCGCTTTCTATAATTTGAGCGAAAGTCGCGTGAATTTGATTCCCCTCACAGATCAGGCCAGTAAAGGAAGGACATTTTTCGACTCGATGGTGGAGTCGGCCAAACCTGATATTTTTCCTGGTGGGTTTCCGTTGGTACGCGCGAGCGGACTTTATGGATTTTTTCCCGATTTGCAGTGGTCAGTAATGTTCGTGCCACAGGGAAGGGCATTTTATCGTGCGGTTTCCCTACCTGGCGCAAACTCGCTGGAGCTTGCCATTGAAATGGGACAACTTCGTAGACAATCCATAGCAAAAGTTTCGATGGCAGTTGATGCACCATTTCAGCTGCTAAGCACGAAAGGTGAAATCTACATTTTCAAGGATGATGGAGAGCTTCTTCTGATTACAGCAGACAATTTGAAGCTTGTCACAAAACTTGACGAGTTAGCAGGTTCTGATGGTGGACCACCAGCCCAGCGTTATGTAATCATGAACCGTGATTCGGACTTGGTGCATTTTGTTTGGAATGGAGGCCATGCCGTCTTGGATGGCAAAGAATTTAATCAAACCCCAGCCCCGGCAGCCATTCAAAAACTCTTCGAGAATTTGGCCGACTCGGTCTCGCATCAGCCATGAAGCCGATCACGAATGAGCACGTTGCCGCCGGAGTGCTTTCACCAGACAAATCAGGTGGATCCTGCTTCCCCCGAGTCAAAATCCCGGATACTGAGTCGACTCAAAAGAAGTTTTGGATTCCCCTCTATTGCGAGCGTTTAGCGGTGAACTGCATTGACATCCCTGGGATCGTGAATCTTGTCTTTGGGCCGAATGCTGGTAGGATGTGAATTATGGGCGTTGCTGAAATCCTTCATGAGATCGACATCCTTCCTACCGAAGAGCGCTGGAAGGTGCTCGAACACACCCGCCACCTGGTTGAACCTGAAATCCCGGAAAGCTTCCGCGATGCGATGGAGGAGATCCAACGCGGCGAAGTCATCGAACTGGATAAAGCATTGAAGGGACTGGATCCGACCGAGTGAGATATCGCTTCAGCGCCGCTTGATTTTTCCCCTTAGGCATTGTCCTGTTTCCGCGGATCCGCAGCCTCGATCCGGCGGGTGATTTCGAGTGCGATTTCGAGGGCTTCGGCGGCCTGGCGGCCTGAGACTTTGGGCACGGTTCCCCGACGGGTGCAGTCGAGAAATGCGGTGAGCTCATTGCAAAGGGGGTCGCCCTTTTCGATCTCCACGGGTTCGCGCACAATCCGGCGTCCTTGCACTGCGGTGACAATTTCGGAGTCGGTGGCCAGGCCGATGAGTTTGCGCAGTGTTGAGCTTTCGCGTTCCGAATCGCCGGCGAGGCGGAGGAGGTATCCGCTCTGGTTTTGATAATCGAGGGACAGGTAGGCATTTTCCTGGAACACGCGGATTTTGCGAACCCGGTCCTGACTGATCCGGCTCGCGGTGACGTTGGCGACGCAGCCGTTTTGGAACCGGAATCTGACGTTCGCGATGTCTTCGCCTTTGCTGAGGACCGAGATGCCCACCGGGTCCATGCTCTCGAGCGGGGAGCGCACGAGGTGGAGGATAATTTCGATGTCGTGGATCATGAGATCCAGAACGACGCCGATGTCGGTGCTTCGGTTCGGGTAGGGGGAAAGCCGGGTGACTTCCAGAAAGCGGGGATTCTGTAACTTGGCCTCAAGCGCGGTGAGCACGGGGTTGAACCGCTCGACGTGGCCGACCTGGAGCACGCACCCGGCAGCCGCGGCGGCTTCAACCAATTCGCGTGCCCGGCCCGGTGTGTCGGCAATGGGCTTTTCGACAAGCAGGTGTTTACCGCGGGCGATCAGGAAGAGCCCGATTTCGTGGTGGGTGACGGTCGGGGTGCAAATCGTGGCGACATCCACCAGCGATGCGAATTCCTCGAGCGAGGAAGCGGCGCGGGTCTCGTGCTTCCGGGCCGCGGCAGCACACACCTCCGGGTCGGAATCGAAAACGGCCGCAAGCTGACAACCCGGCAGCGCCGCATAGGTTCGTGCGTGGTGCGCCCCCATGTGACCGACCCCGACAACTCCCGCGCGAATTTTATTCATGGTGTGACCCCATAGAGGCTGATCCCCGCTGCTGCAGCAGCCTTTCCGACCTCGGGTGCGTCCAGTAGCAGCGTGCTTCCCGCTTCGATGGCGAGCACCGCAACGCCCGATGCGGCAGCCCTCTCAACTGTGCGCAGGCCGATCACAGGAACATCAAAGCGCATGTCCTGACCGGGTTTGTTCACTTTGACCAGAATGGCACTCCCCCGACCGAGCGCCCCTCCCCTTGCCAGGCAGTCGTCGGTGCCCTCGAAGGCCTCGACGGCGAGCACAGTTCCATTTTTCACCACAACTGACTGGCCGATGTCCATGCGGCTGGTTTCCTTTGCAATCGAAAACCCGAAGGAGATATCTGCAAGTGCGCGCTTTTTCAGGGCCGGACCGGCGATCAATCCGGGCTTCGCAAGGTGTGTATCAAGGAACGTGGTGGCCGGAAGCAACTCGACTCCCACGGACGCGAGTTGGCGCGCAACCTCACCGAAAAGAGTCTCGGCATTCCTGCGTTCGAGCCGGGCGAGGAGAACCAGGGCTTTGAGATCAGGACGCAAATCGAAGAGATTTTTCGGGGCAATCTGACCCGCCATGATTGCACTCCGCGCGCCGCTGGCGCGTGCAGCATCAAGCAACTTCCCGAGCTGGCCAACGCGCATCGTGTGGATTGAGTCGGCGGACTCCATTGTTGCCGGGGCCGTTTCTTTTTCGAAGACCGCGGCGACCACTTTCCGCACCCCGGCGCGCCGCGCCTCCTCGATCACAAGGCCCGGATACCGGCCGGAGCCGGCGATTAAGAAAAGTGTTTCAGGAATCTCCAAGCGCGGGATCATGCCCGCCACAGCCCGTGGTGACAAGACCACTCACAAGCTGGGATCCTCAAAGCGGTTCACCCGGAAGGGGAGACGCAAACGGATGGGAGGCTGTTTCTCGGAAGCTGTCTCGGTCCCGCCCACCTTCTTTCCCCTGTCAGAGGATGCTGGCAAGGACGATGCGGGGAGGTTGAAAGTATTGATTGCGACGAGAGCACTGCGACCCGAGCCTGCCAGCTTGCGCCGCGGATTGATGAATTTTCCGGGCACATAGTAGCTGGAAAGGTCCCTTGGGAACCCTCGCTGGTTGAATCCGATGAAGAGATTTTTCCGGATCTCAAAGTGCAGGTGGGCGGTGTACATGCCCCGGTTGGATCCGATGGTGCCGACCTGCTGGCCTTTCACGACCTGTTGGCCCTCACGAACCATGATCTTATCTAGGTGGGCATAAACGGAATCGACTGTGGAAAGCTGACGGTTTTCGAGAAACGTATGCCGGATGATCACCAGGTTCCCCCACCCCATCCGCACATCCCGGGCCATCACCACGAGACCGTTGGCCACCGAATAAACCGGTGCCCCCAGATCGGAATTTCCGCCGGCGAGACCATTCCAGTCCTCACCCATGTGGTAATTCGCACGGAACCCCCGGGACATGTAATACCCCTCGGCATCG
>JBGSSC010000430.1:0-4554 GCA_041737265.1 Terrimicrobiaceae bacterium
GGTTGCTGCCGGTCTGCCTCCTCTGCGTATCGCCTTTTATACGGATGTTCATTGCATGCCGGGCCTCACCGATGAGGAATCTTTGGGTCGTGCCGCAGAGGCGATCACGGCGACCCGGGCCGACGCCATAATCGCAGGGGGGGATGTCATCCACCGCGGACACGTTTCCCGGGCAGAGGAATGCCTCCCCCGCTTCGCACAGTACAAGGAGTTTCTAAAACAACTGCCGGGCGGTGCCCACCATGTGCCGGGCAACCATGACCTTGCGGGCGCCCGCCCTGCCGACGGTTCCGTGCCGGCAAATGACCCGTGGGCGCTCTGGCGCGACGAGTTGGGGATTCCGGAACCGAACCGTGTCTTTGAAAAGAGCGGCTACAAATTTGTGATCCTGGACACTCTGGAAATTGTTCCGGAAAAGTCCGTCTACCGGGGATGTGCGGGAACTGGCCGCCTCGGGTGGCTGGCACGGGAAATTTCCTCCACACCGAAGGAACAGCCTTTCATTCTTTGCCTCCATATCCCCGTGCTCTCCACCTTTGTGGACAGGAAAACTCCCGAGGGAGAGCACCCCTCGCCGAGCCTCCAGGTGACCGACGCTGCGGAAATCTTTGGTCTGTTTCAGGACAGGCCGCTTGCCGCAGTGCTCCAAGGTCACCTCCACATCAAGGAGAGAATGGGAACCGGTGGCATCCCGGTGCTGACCGGCGGGGCCATCGCAGGCGCATGGTGGAAAGGGACCAACGAAGACACCCCGCGCGGCTTCGCACGCATTGAGATCAAAGACGGAAACCTCAGTTGGGAATACGTGGCGACCTAATCCGGCGGGAGCTGAAATCCAGACTTGGGTGGTTGCAAGGAGTCGTCGGTGAAACACCCCCTTCCGCCGCCGGATTAGGAAATTTTGCTTCGCAAAATGGAGGGAAAAAATCGAACAAAAGGAAGAGGTCACCGTTTCCCGCGGAGTGCGGTAAGTCCGGCACACCATTTCCCGCGGTGGACTGCCTGAACAGGGCCAAATCCTGCGTCACGCAGTGCCTTGGTGACATCGGAGAATTGGTCCGCGAGCACCCCGGAGAAAATCAGATGCCCGCCGGGCACGAGGCCAGCCGCGATGAGCGGAGCAGAAGGGATGAGGAGTCCACTAAAAAGGTTGGCGGTGATTAAATCGCAGAGTTTGGCCGGTCTCCATGCAAGGACGTCACCTCTGGAAACGCGAATTCCCGGGAGCTTGTTGGCGCGCACATTCTCTTTGGCTACGCGGACCGCATGAGGGTCGTTGTCGATGGCCTCAACCGTGCCGGCACTGAGTGCGGCGGCCGCAATGGCAAGGATTCCAGTTCCCGTGCCAAGGTCTGCGACCCGGAATCCCTTCCCCATTGAATCGGAGAGATCGCACAAAAACCGGAGACAGGCGGCGGTGGTTGCATGGGAACCCGTGCCAAAAGCCATGCCCGCCGGCACCAACAAGCCCCGAACCTTGCGGGGGAGGCGGCTCCATTCTTCCCATGCCTTGGGATCGGAGAGAATCGCCAGCCGACCCCGGATGAGCAGGGGTTTCGGAGGGGCCACGATGCCCCGCAGGGTGGCAGATGCCGGGATCGGCCCCGCCTTTCCTCCGAAGGCCCGCTCGAGCCGACAGGCGTCGGACTCACTGCAATAAACCTCGATGCGCAGCATTCGTGATTGGGGCCGCGTCACAAAAACCAGATTTCCCTCCCCCGCAAAACGCAGGCGTTCCTTCCACGAATCCTCCCACTTCGCCGAAGCGAGGCGCGTCCACCGGTGCGTTGGCTTGCTCACACGCGGGAGAATGCCTCAGAGTGCCCGCCATGAAACGTGCAAAATTGATCGTGGCTTCCAGCGAGAGCGACGCCGACATCCTCTATGCTTCGAGGTTCCATGCTCCCGACTCCTTCGCGTTTCTGAAAGCAAAGGGCCGCGCGATGCTTCTGCTCAACGACCTCGAAGTCGACCGCGGCCGGAGCGAGGCGGCAGTGGATGAAGTGGTCGCCTATTCGGAGGTTGAACGCAAAGCGCGCGGACGCCGCAAAGTGCGCCCGCCGTATGCCGCCGTGCTGGCGGCATTTCTCCGATCCCGCGGAGCAACCGATGTCGAAGTCCCGGAGAGCTTTCCACTCGGCCTCTCACGAAACCTGGATAAAGCGGGGATCCGCCTCCACCCGGTCGGCCCGCTTTTCTGGCCGCAAAGGGAGTTCAAATCCCCGCATGAAGTCCGTCTCCTCAAAGAATCCGCCGCAATTGCCGAGACCGGGATGGCTCGCGCTTTCGAGATCCTCGCTGCGAGTTCAATCCGCAAGGACGGACAACTCGTCTGGGCCCGCAGTGTATTAACGGCGGAAACCCTGCGCGCGGAAATTGAGACGGCCGTTCTTCGCGCGGGGGGCGAGTCGCGGATGAACTCCATTGTCGCCTGCGGAGATCAGGCCTGTGATCCCCATGCCCGCGGCAAAGGCCCCCTGCTCGGAAACAGCCTGATCATCCTCGATATTTTCCCACGCTGTGCAGCCAGCGGTTACTTCGGAGATATCACCCGGACCGTTGTCCGCGGGCGCGCAACTGAGCCCCAGCGGGAGTTATGGAACCTCTGCCTGAAGGTGCAAAAGAGCGCGCTGCGCGCAATCCGCCCTGGCGCCGATGGTGGAGCGATGCAGGACGCTGCAAAGCAAACTTTCACGGAAGCAGGATATCCGACCGAAATTCACGAAGGCCGCTGGCGGGGATTCTTCCATGGCTTGGGTCACGGCCTGGGCCTTGAGATTCACGAACACCCCCGCCTCGCCGCCACCACCCTTCGCGAAGGACAGGTCGTTACCGTGGAGCCCGGGCTCTATTGGCCGGGGATCGGGGGCGTCCGGCACGAAGATGTTGTCGTCCTCACCGGCACTGGAAAGAAGTTGCTCACCTCTTTCCCCAAGCCGATGGAAATCTAATCCGGCGGAGGCCGACGCCAAATGCGGGTTTGCAGGCAACGGCTCCCGGTGAGAAACGCTTTCCATGGTCGCCGGATTAGAAAAATTTTGCTGCGCAAAACTTGTGGAAAAATGAGACCTCCGATTGCGGTATCCGGGAGGCGCCTCAATCGGGACGTTTCTTCGAATAAAACTGGATTGCGGTAACGAGGTCGACTGCCCGCTGCAGAGCGGTATCCCGTAGTGTCGCCGCACGTGTGCGCTCTTTTTGAGCAGCCTGGGCTCCGTCGAGTTCGGGATTTGAGTTGGCGACAAGTGCGGCTTCGTTGAGGCGTTTGCGCTCAGTCTCAAAGACAAACTGGCTCACGCCTTTCTCCGAGCTCTGGTGGAAGATCTGGTCCAGGACGTCCTCATCGGTCGCGACAGCGATATCCGGTTTCACGCCGGCAGGGAAGAGGGCCCCGGTGCCGGGAAGCAGAACCTGGGAAGTGGCAACACGAAGCACAGCCCCATTGCCCAGCGGGACATCCTCGAATTCAACAGCAGCTCCCGATGTATCCGAGCCCACAATGAGAGCGCCCACGTTGGCACGAAGAGTCGCGGCAAGAGCCTCGGCACCTGCGGAGGTGCGGTTGTCGGAGATGACAACGATCAGACCGGAAAAAGCGGGCACCTGATCGGAAGTGAACATGCGTTCCTGCTTCGCGCTGGGCTTTTGGAGGGTGAAAAGCAGCTTCCCTTTCGGAGAGAGTCTGCGGGCAAAACCGGCAGCGTTATCGAAATCCGGTGCCGAGGAAATCCCCCGCAGGTCGAGAATCAGTGCGTTGACCCCCTTCGTTGGAAAATCGGCAAGCGTGGCATCGAATTGGGCAAGGGATGCCGGCGTGATCGAACCGGGCCGGACATAGCCGATGTGGGAGTCCAGAATTTCGGCAAGGAACGGGTATTCGGCGGGCTTGCCGGTTTCACTCCGCGCGTCAAGGAGCGCGGTCCCCGGTGCAAGCCGGACCAACAACCCCTCCAGACCAGCACGCCTCAAAGAGGCCTCATCGACGACGGTGGGGTCCAGAAACGATTTCCTCAAGGTCTCCAACGCACGGGCAACATCCTCATCCGACAAACCATCCACAAGTTGCCTGCGGGAAAGCCGCGGCGGGGGCGCTTCTGCGGGGGTGGGCGAAGGGCTGGCGGTGGGAGTGGGGGCTTCCTCAGCTCCAAGCTGCGGCACGAGCGTGGCCATAATGCCAGCAGCAAGCGCGGCGGTGGTGAATCTCCTCATGCGGCTCCAATGTCGCTGCGCATCGTCACTCCGTCAAAGCCGATCAATCGGGCGGCCGCGTAGGCCGCGGAACGGGCGGCATTGAGGTCGCTGCCGGTGGCCGTTACCCCAAGCACACGGCCTCCCGCGGTAACGAGCCTCCCGGAATCCTGCCGGGTCCCCGCATGAAAAATTTCCACCCCGTCAATTTTTTCCGCCTCTTCGATCCCAACAATCTCTTTGCCTGTCGCATATTTCCCGGGGTAGCCACCGGAGGTCAGCACAACACAGCACGCGGCAGCCTGATCCCAAGCCGGCGATTCTGCAGCGACCCGGTCTTCCGTGCAGGCCACGAGCAGGTCGAGC
>JBGSSC010000444.1:0-4333 GCA_041737265.1 Terrimicrobiaceae bacterium
TTCGGGATCATCGTTTAAATCAACTTCAAGATGGTGCCGAACCGCGTGTTCGATCTCTGCGGCCTTCGTCTTGGTCCGCTCGCGTTTCTTGACCTCCTTTTGGAAATCCTCGTCCAGGATCGATATGGGCTCCACCTTCACATTGATGCCGCGTGACTCCAGGAAGGCGTCGGTGATTTTGCGCAATTTGGGAGGAATCCCCTTCATGCTCAATCGCGCATCGCGAAAGTGTTTTTCAGCGAGCACATTGATTTCCACCAGCGCCTGATAGTCGCCCATGAAGTCCAGTGCCTCTTTGGCGGGGAATACGAGATTCAGGTTTTTGGTAAACTTCTTGAAAACGCTCATGAACTCGAAGCGAAGGTCTTCGTCGTAGAACACATCAAAAAATGCATCGTGATCCGTGAGGTCGGTCAGCTTGTGCTTTTTCAGCATGGAGAGCACTTCGTCATGGCTGGCCTTCAACTCCCGGAGTTCCTCCTCCGGGAAACTCAGGACGCCCAGCACCTCGTTCTGCTCCCGCTCGTCGTAGTTATCGAGAGCCTTTTTGAGGTGGTTGCCCACGCCGACATAATCCACCACGAATCCCTTTTCCTTGGAGTCTCCACCCACCCGGTTCACTCGGGCAATCGCCTGGAGCAATCCGTGCGCGACAATGATCTTGTCCAGATACATGACCTGTTCCACCGGGGCATCGAAGCCCGTGAGCAGCATGTTGTTGACGATCACCATACCCACATCGCCGTTAACCCCCTCGTCCTCCCTGCCGAAGGGCAGCTTGAAGCTCTTAATCGTGGTCTCGTGCTTCGTGGCGTTGGTATAAGGGGTCAGGTGCTTCTCATCATTGTGGCTCCCGGAAATGACCACGTCGCTTCGGAGCTTTTTGAGGCAGGTCACATCGAGCTTCAGCGGGTTTGCCTTTTCCAGTGCCGTGATGGCATCTGCCACCGCCGCATCGACATGCGCTTTATATCGCACCGCGGCCTCGCGCGAGGTCGCCACTATCTGGGCCTTGTAGCCGTTGGGGAAAACATGCGTGAGGTAGTGGCCGACCATGTCTTTCGCCTTGGCCTCGATGGTTGTGTCACTCTCCAGATAGGCTGTGCGCGAACCGTAGCCGAGAATCTCCATGCGCTGCTGGAGGTTGTAATCGCTGAAGACATCGGCAAAAGCCGTGTCCATCCCGGCCTTGTCCGGTACCTCGGCATTGTGGGTACGGCCCTCGTAAACGATCTCCAGCGTCACGCCGTCTGCAATCGACTGCCGCATGGTGTATTTGTCGATGTAATCACCGAAGACCCGCTCCGTCTTGTCGATTGGAGTCCCGCTGTAGCCGATGCGCGATGCGTTGGGCACACCTTTGTCCAGATTGGCGGCCAGCAGGGAATACTGCGAGCGGTGCGCCTCGTCGGTCATCAGCAGGATATGCGGGCTCGTGTTCAGCTCGGGGAATGTCTCCGTCAGGTCGGTCTCGCGGAACTTATGAATCATCGCCATCACGAGGTCCGAGGCATCGCTCAGCAGCAGTTCCTTTAGTTTTTTGATGCTGTCGGCCACCTTGACCGTGAACCCGATGTTTTGACTGGTTTCCGCGAGCTGTTGTTCCAACTGTGTGCGGTCGGTCACGAAGATGATCTTCCACTTCGAGAGGGAAGCGTGCCGATACATCTCCCGGACCATGAACATCATCGTCAGCGACTTACCGGAGCCTTGGGTATGCCAGATGATTCCGCTGCGTTCGCGCGGGTTCTTGCCCTCCAGCAAGCGCTTCACGGCCAGCTTGACCGCGCGGAATTGCTGATACCGGGCCACCACTTTGATCATCTCCCCCTTCGAATTCGTGCTGAAGAGCGTGAATGTCCGGATGAGATCCAACAGATTGGCATGGTCCAGCATCCCGGCGACAAGGCGTTGCTGGTCATTGGGGCTGCTGCTGCCGTGGTCGAGATCGTTGAGCGTGCGGGGGAAGGGATCGGCCCACCGGAAAAATTGTTTTTCGTTGTGGGTCGTGATCGTTCCGAATTTCGCCTCTTGGCGGCAGGTGGTGATCAGAAACTGGTTGAAGTAGAAAAGCGGTGCACTCCCCTCCCCTTTGGCCCCCCGCTGCTCTCCGTAGCGCAGGAGTTGCTCGATGGCCTCGGGAATCGGTTCCTTCACCTTCGGGGATTTGCACTCGACCACCACCACGGGCAGGCCGTTGAGAAAGAGCATAATGTCCGGGATGATGTGATGCTCCGTGCCGAGGATCCGCACCTTGAACTGGCATACTGCGATAAATCGGTTGTTCCGCCTGTCGTTGAAATCAATGAACCGCACGGTCGGGCTCTTCTCGCCGGTCTGGCGATTTTCCGAAACGCTGGTCCCTTCCAAGAAGAGGCGGAAGACATGCTGGTTGTTCTGGATTAGGTTCGAGCCGGGGAAGCTGGCCGTCAGGCATTTGACCGCCTCCTCCACCTGATCATCCTCCAGCCACGGCTGGATCACCTTCAACTGCGCCCGCAACACCGGCAGCATCACCACCTCGGTGAAGTTCACGCGGTGGCTGTCGCCGGGATGCTGCTTGGCATCCAGATCGATGATCTCCCAGCCCAGGCCGGCCAACTGGTCGAGCATCGGCTTTTCGACGTGATTCCGCTCGTCGAGGCGGAGGCTTGCGGTGTTTGTGCTCATGGTTTGTCGAGCACCTCCCAGCAACCGCCTTTGTCAGGTCCGATGCGCCGGATTACGCCAGCGGCCTTGAGTTTGTTCAGTTGATACTTCACCCCGCTCTCCGTGATGTTTCCAAGCAGTTCAGAAAGTTCTTTCCGTCCGATCTCTGGCCGCTCGCGCAGTAGCTCAATGATCTTCTGGGTAGTTTTCTGGGTAGTTTTCTGGGTAGTTTCTTGGGCAGTCCCCCCGACGGTGGTTTCGAGGCCCTCAGCCCATGCCGCCGCCTTTTCATGCACCGGCAGGCGGATCAGGAAATAGGAATGGTCGTCGTCGGTCTCAAATTCCGGCGCTGGCGAACCGTTCGCAGCCATGGCCTTGATAATTTTGGAAATGCCCGTCGAGCGGCCTTCGGTGAGGTCCAGCTCTTTAAGGAACTCTCCGATCCGGCGGTTCCGGTAGCGCCGGGAGACAGCTTTTCCCCGGCGCAGGTCTTCCATCTTGATCGACCGGTCGGGACCGGGGAAGCTCAGCACCACCAGATCCTCGCGGGAAATACGGATCTCCACCGGCTCGCGGATCTCGTAGGACCGGTGATAGACCGCGTTGACGACCGCCTCCTCGATGGCGGCCTGCGGAAAATTCCAGAACCGCTCGGCTTCCGGTCGGTCCGCGTGCTTGATGACCGTTTCTTTGAGGTAATTCCGCTGGATGAAGCTGATGGCGTCGCGGGTGATCCGCCCCAGCGGCCCCTGGAACACCTTCTCTTCAAATCGGTCGCCGCCCGCACCTTCCGGGAACCAGACGACATCGATCTGTGTGACCGGGAAATAGAGCTCGGGATGCTCGTTGAAGAACAACAGGCCGACATTCTGCGGCAAGGGTGATTCGCTCGGGCCGGCCACCACTTTCATCTGGCGGCCCAGGGCTTCCGCCGGAAGCGCGGGCACCTCGTCCGCCAGCCCGCTGCCGACTTCACGCAGGAATTCCTCCATCAGACGAGGGGAGAGGTCGCCCACCCTGGCCGTCTGATTCACCCGGTCATCAAAGGGGACCTGCGCCGTCAGGCTGATCAACTCGCGCTCCGTTTCGCCCTTGGCCTCGACCGTGCTGGCGTAGCGGCGGACGTAATACCGGTATTCCTTGATCTTTGCCGTCACCGACTTTGGCACCTTGTAGGGCCGGGTCAGCCCGCCGGGTGCCCAGAGAACCAGCAGGTTGCGATCTTCAAAACGCTCGACGCTCAGCAACGGAAAATACGGAGGCTGGATCAGGTTGCAGAATCCCAGCAGCTCCCGTTGGATCTTGTCGAGCTGGGCATCCGGGACACCGACAGGGGGAAACACCGCCCGCCCGTTGGCATCGCAGTCCTGGCCGATCACCACATATCCCCCGCCCAAGTTCTCGAAATCATTGGCGAAGGCGCACAGCGTCCTCAGGATCGCGTCCGGATTCCAGCCCGCCTTGTATTCAATCCGCTCGCCTTCCACCTGCCGCTGGCGCAGCAGGTTTTCGAGGTGGATTGGGAGCTTGGAGGTCATGTCAGACAATGCTTTACCGTCCTGATCCCCTTTTTGTAACTGCCAGACTCAGAGAAATACGATTTCAGGTCCTCTTCGATTTGTGGCCACGGCGCGGCGAGGTCGAGGGTTTGGATGCGCACCCTGTGTTTGCCGTGAAGAGTGAA
>JBGSSC010000471.1:0-7201 GCA_041737265.1 Terrimicrobiaceae bacterium
TTTCGTGGGGCACGAAACACGATTCCTCCGGAGGAATCGCGGTCCGCGCTGCCGGCAAAGGCGCTGAGGCCGTCGCCGGGACCGTGGACAATTCCCAAGTGTATTCCCTCATGCGCGGGGCCCTTTTCGACAAAAAATAAAAACTGGTGGAAATCCCGCCCGGCACCGGATAATTTTCCAGTCTATGGCAAACGCAAATGTTTCCGAATTGAATGACGCCAACTTTGACGCATTTCTCGCGGGTTCCGCGGGACCGGTGCTTGTGGATTTCTGGGCTCCGTGGTGCGCACCGTGCCGCATGCTTGGACCCGTGGTCGAGGAGATCGCCTCCGAGAATGCAGGCCGCTTCCATGTCGCCAAGGTGAACGTGGACGAATCGCCCGATGTCTCCAGCCGCTTCGGAATCCGCAGTATTCCCTGCCTGATCTATTTCAAAGGTGGAGAAAAGAAGGATCAAACCGTGGGAGTGACCGGTAAGGCCGACATCCTGCGCCGCCTCGAGGCGATCGTTTGAAAAGCTTCGGACTGGTCGTCTTCCTCGCTCTGACCGCGCTGGCCACGCTGCACGCGGCGGATCCCGTCGAGTTCACGGTCGGGGAGTTCACATTCTCCCGGCCTGCGGAGTGGCGCTGGGTGGCGTCAAGTTCGCCCATGCGCAAGGCGCAGATGGCTGTGAGCGACGCCTCCGGCTCGGTGGGCGACGTGGTCTTTTTCCATTTCGGTCCCGGCCAGGGCGGGTCGGTCGAAGACAACGTGAAGCGTTGGTTGGGCCAATTCGAAAAAGCCGATTCGTCTTCTTCGCGCACCGAGGAAGTCAATGGAAGGAAGATCACCTTTGTCGAAGCTTCGGGCACATATATGAGCGGCATGCCGGGCACACCGGCGATCCCTATGGAAGGCTTCGCGATGCGGGCTGCGATTCTTGAGAGTGCCGGGGGGGATGTTTATGTGCGGTTTACCGGCCCTGCGGCTCTGGTGACGGGCGCGGCGGGAACTTTCGAAGAGATGGTCAAATCGGCCGCGCGGTAGCGTCCGGGAGCCGGGGGGATGAGGGACACTTCACGGAACATCCCTCTTTTCATCGCGTTCCGGGTCCTCTTCAACGCGCGATTTTACTACCCGGTCCTCGGGGTGCTCTTCGTGGATCTCGGGCTTTCCCTGGCTCAATATGCGGCGCTGAATGCCATCTGGGCGGCAGCCATCGTTACGCTTGAAATCCCATCAGGCGCACTGGCCGACACGATTGGCCGGCGTCGCATGGTGGTTCTGGCCGCGGTGTTGATGGTTGCGGAGATGGCGGTGTTTGCCTTTGCGCCAACCGGCGATCCTGAACTTCTGTTCTGGTTGCTCGCGCTGAACCGGCTTTTAAGTGGAGCGGCGGAAGCCAGTGCCAGCGGGGCCGACGAGGCGCTGGCGTATGATTCCCTCCCCGCCCATGACCGTGAGGCCGCATGGCCGAAAGTATTGGCTTCTCTTGTGCGATGGCAGTCCGGGGCCTTCTTCGTTGCGATGCTGGCCGGGGCGGCGCTGTTTGATCGTTCGTTTCTGGAAGGGATCACCTCCTTTTTCGGACTGGATTTACCGCCCGGTCCGGCGACGCGGTGGCCGGTATTTGCGACACTGGCCACGGCCTTCGCGTGCCTGGGTGTCGCACTCTCCATGCGGGAGACCGGCTCCCGAGCCGGGGGAGAACATGCGGTTTCGGTGGTCTTGCGAAACATCGCGCTGGGTGCGCGCGCTGTGGCAACCGACCGCCGCATCGCAATTCTCCTCGTAGCGGCCCTTGCTTGCGATGCGTTCGCGCGGTTGTTCGTCACCTTCGCCAGCAACTTCAACCGGCTTATCGGGATTCCCGAAGCCGCATTCGGACTCGTCGGCTCGGCTCTTGGCCTGCTCGGATTTGTCGCGGCCCCTGCCGGAAAATGGCTCGTCGGAAACCGGGGCGCGGTTTTTAACTTCGGCCTTCTGGGGCTTCTGATTTTTGGAGGGCTCACCTTCGCGGCAACCGCCCTGCCACTTTGGGGCGTGATGGCCATGTTGCCCATCGGGCTTTCGATGTCGCTCCTCGGCTTCTTTGTCTCGCATTACCTCAATGCATGGACCCGGTCCGACCTGCGGGCCACGGTCCTGAGCTTCCGCGGACTGGCGTTCAACCTTGGCTACGGCGCGGCCGGACTCGGCTTTGCCGCTCTTACGACAAATCTCCGCCAGGGGAAACCCGGGGCCTCCGAAGATGCGCTCTTCGGTGAGTCCCTGCTCTGGCTGCCTCCGGCATTCCTGACCGGAGCGCTGGTTGTTGCGGTGTTTGCCGGGTGGCGCACCCGCCTCAAGCCATAACAACGGGACCGTCTCCCGGCGAAAGAGAACGCAACTTGGCGATGACCTCCGGAACAGCCTCACAGGCTGTTGCAAGGTCTTCTTCCGAACTCAGCCTTCCGAAAGAAAAGCGGAGACTCGACCTGGCCCGCTCATTGGACATGCCCATCGCCTTAAGCACGTGCGAGGGATGAACCGAACCGCTCGTGCAGGCGGAACCCGCCGAACAACAAACTCCGCGATCCCCTAGCAGCATGAGTGCCGCTTCGCTCTCAAGCCCTGCGAAGGAAAGGTTGGAAGTATTCGGCAGTCTGTGTTCACGGTGGCCGTTGACCTCACTGCCCGCAACGGCTTCGAGCACATGAAGCTCAAAGCGGTCACGGAGCGAGCGGACCCGCTTGTGCGTCTCCTCCCGGTTTTCAAGAGCCAGCGAAGCCGCCTTGCCGAAACCGACAATCGAAGCAACGTTTTGTGTCCCCCCCCTCCGGCCGTCTTCCTGACTCCCCGCGAACAGCGGAGTGAAGCGCGTCTTGCGGCCGATCGCCAGGGCTCCCACGCCCTTTGGACAATGGAGCTTGTGGCCCGAAAGAGAAAGGAACGGAATCCCGAGTTCCTGCACGTTGATCGGGATCTTGCCGGCAGCCTGCACCGCGTCCACGTGGAGAGGCACTCCCTTTTCGGTGGCAATCGCAGCAATCTCGGCAATAGGAAAAAGAACTCCGGTTTCATTATTCGCCCAGAGCAGGGAAACAACAGCCGTCTCCTCGCGGAGCGCATCCGCAACTCTTCCCGGATCCAACAACCCATCCCCATCCACCGGCAGCCAGGTTATCTCATAGCCCTGCCGGGAAAGACGCTCGCAAAGTTTGACCGTTGCGCTGTGTTCGACCGCCGAGGTCACGATGTGACGGCGGTCAGGGTCCCGTGCGATGCAGGAGAGAATCGCTGTGTTGATCGATTCCGTGCCGCAGCTCGTGAAGATGACTCCTTCCTCCCCGCAGCCTGCGAGGGCTGCTACCTGCGCTCTTGCAGCGTCAAGGGCTGCGGCCGCCTGTCGTCCCAGAGGGTATGCACTCGACGGATTCCCGAATTCCCCGCTGAGCCATGGCAGCATTGCCTCCAAAACCTCGGGAGCCACCTGTGTGGTGGCGTTGTTATCCAAATAAGTCATGATTGAGCCGCCGCAATCAACCACCTCCCACCCCTGGCGGTCAAGTCATGAAGGGATAAATGGCCGCGAGACAGTGCGGACCACAGGGAGGGCCGGCCACTCACGGCTGACGGGCGCAAGGTAGCGCCGTAGCCGGGCTTCATCCGCACGGAGAAATCCGGCGGATGAGCCCGGGAAATGGCGGGACGCAGCCCCTTAGGGCCGGGAGTCCCTAGCTCTTGACGTGTGCCGAGACGAGCTTCGTCATCTCGAACATGCTGACCTGCTTCTTGCCGCCGAAGACTTCTTTCAGCGCGGCGTCGGCATTGATCATCGTCCGCTTTTTCTCGTCCTGGAGTTTGTTTTTCTTGATGTAGTCCCAGAGCTTCTTGGTCATCTCGCTGCGTGGAAGCGGCTTCGATCCGACGATCACGGCAAGCACCTCATCGGGCTGCACGGGTTTCATCAGGGCTGGGTTCGGTTTACGTGTGGCTTTTTTTGTTGTTGGCATAATGTATGGGTTGGAGATCGGGAAAACGGGGGATTCGGGGTATTGCCAGCGCTCATTGGCACCGTCCCCGGGGGCTCGGCGCACTCTCTATTGCCTCTCCATGCCGGATTACCGCCTTCATGTAAAGCCTGCGTTGCGATTTTTCCTGACCCGGCGCAGCCGGTGCCAAAGGCGGGATGAGGGCAAGAAGACCGGTTGAGAATCGGGTGCCCTGGCCGCCGGCCTGGAAAATTTTGCTGCGCAAAATGCGGAGGCCCACTATTCGAAGGCCTGCATGGGTCAGTCTTTTTCTGAAAACGAACCGACCGCCGTCCAAAGAGAAAGTGCCCCGGTGAAGCCCGGCTTTTGGGATGCGTTCCGATTTTGGCTCAAACTGGGCTTCATCAGTTTCGGTGGCCCCACCGGGCAGCTTGCCATCATGCATGACGAGCTGGTTGAAAGAAGACGCTGGATTTCCGGGAACCGGTTCCTTCACGCACTCAATTTCTGCATGTTGCTTCCCGGCCCGGAGGCCCAGCAAGTGGCCACATATATCGGCTGGCTCCTTCATCGCACGTGGGGTGGGATTGCCGCGGGCACCTTATTCGTCCTGCCCTCGGCAATCATCCTGTGGGCATTGAGTTTCGTTTATATGCGCTACGGCGATGTGCCCGCTGTGGCGGCCATTTTTTACGGGTTGCAGCCCGCTGTCATTGCCATTGTTGCCGCCGCTGTTCTGCGGATCGGGAGCAAGGCGCTGAAAAATGAAATTCTGTGGGGCGTAGCGTTGCTGGCATTCGTCGCGATCTTCTTTTTGAAGGTGCCCTTTGTGCTTATCATTCTGGGCGCCGGGGTCTTTGGATTTCTGGGAGGAAAGTTTTTGCCGGGTAAATTCACGGTGGGCGGAGGACACGGCAATGAACCCGCCTCAGTCCTCGCGGATGACGATGAAGCTCAGGTGCCGCCCACTTTGGGCCGGGCGGTTCGGGTGGCCTCCATCTGCCTCGCGCTGTGGTGGGCGCCGATCCTCGCAGCCGGCCTTTGGCGCGGGTGGGATGGAATCCTCTTTCAGCAGGGCTTGTTTTTCAGCAAGGCGGCGCTGGTTACGTTTGGCGGAGCCTACGCGGTCCTGCCGTATGTCGCCCAGCAAGCCGTGGAAAATTACGGATGGCTTTCCACGAGCCAAATGATGGCGGGTCTCGGGCTCGCCGAGACAACACCGGGACCTCTCATCATGGTCTTGCAGTTCGTGGGATTCGTCGGTGGCTGGCAGCATCCCGGAGACATGAACCCGCTTCTCGCGGCGACCCTGGGTGCGGCGATTACGACCTGGGCCACCTTTCTGCCCTGCTTCCTCTTTATTTTCCTCGGCGCTCCCTATATCGAGCGCTTGAGAAACGCCAAAGCCCTGACATCGGTCCTTTCAACCATCACCGCCGCCGTCGTTGGCGTGGTGCTCAATCTGGCTGTCTGGTTCGGCTGGCACGTCATTTTTCCGGACGGAACCGATTGGTTCGCGCTTGTGGCGGCTGTGGTCTTCTTTATCGGGATTCTGCGATTCAAGTGGGGAATCATTCCGGTCGTTTTTTGCGCAAGCCTTCTTGGCATTGTCTGCAAGCTGCTGGTTGGCTAGCAGGCTGTCGGAGGGAAGCGTGGTCAAGCGGGGCAAATTGAAGGTGTGGACGGGAGCCGTTCCCACCACGCCCATCGAGGAGGCTGTGGACAGCGCCCGTCACTACACAATCCCTCGCATTTTTTCCATGTCGCGCCGGATATCGAGATCCTGACGCCGTAATCGGCTATGGCCTGCGCCGGAAATTCGCCGGTTGCGAAAAGGACTTCAGCGAAGTTATGCAGCATGCACCAACATCCAAACAGCCATCGTCATCATCATCACATTTTCGGTGAGAGATATAAAGCCGAGGGGCACGCTGCTGTCTCCTCCGACACAGGCACATTTGAGAGCACGTCCCTCGATGTAAACGGCTTTGACAATGGAAACTGCGCCAATGCCGCTGGCCACCAGGACGATTGGCGCGACGACCCATGTGAATAATCCGGCGATCATGAATGCCCCACCGACAGCCTCGATAAAGGCATAGACGCAGGCGTAGGGCACATAGCGTTGCGCCAGAAGGTCGTATTGTACAAACCCGGTGGCAAAGCTGCTCAAGTCCCTCAGTTTTTGGATGCCTAAAACACACATGCTGAATGCAATAAAGAGTTCCGCCAGCCGCACGATATGGAGGCTCCCTAGCATGGCCCAGGTGGTGGACAGGGCCATCAGAAACGTCACTGCAAATATTGCAATAACGGGCTGATAGGTATCTCCCACCTTGGGATCCGGGCCCAAGCGGAGGTGCTTGCGCAGCTCATCATATCCTCCGAGGCGTTCTCCTTCCACGAAGATTTGAGGCGTCTCGTCAACATCGTTTTCCTCTTTGAATTTGTTGTTTGCTTCCTTGCTTTTCAAGTGGTGATCGGTCACTTCGAAGCCATTGCGTTTCAGGAGGTCCAGCGCCTTGATTCCCCATGGGCAAAGGTGGTCGGGTGTGACCATGCGATAAATGTCGGCTTTCTTTTTCATGCGAAGAATGGATGCAGCAAAAATCGCGGACCGGCGGACTCCTGGCCACCGCAAGGAACCGCTTCGGCTCTCACTCGACATACCGTTCCAAAACCTTGAGCAATTCCCGCAGCTTTCGCCGGGCATCGCTTGTTTGCTGCGCGCCCTCAATGCAGTGATGGAGGTGGGAGTGGATGAGTTTTTCGGACAGCGATTTCAGGGCTTTTCTCGCTGAGACGAGTTGCATCAAAATTTCCGCGCAGTCCTGGTCCTCCCGGATCATGGTGTCGATGGCCTTCAACTGCCCCGTGATGCGGTGGACCCTGTTGCAGAGCGCCTTTCGCTCCTCTTCGGGATGCGTGTGGTCGTGGTTCATGGTCAAATTAATAGGAAGAGGAATAGATACTGAATAAAGTTGAATTGTCAATAGATGGGGGGTAGGGGTATTGCCTAATGCCTGCCATCAACGAGCTTTTAAGCCAGGGTGCGGCACATGCCTGGCTTTATATCCCCATCGCCATCCTTCTGGGGGCCCTGCACGGACTCGAACCCGGCCACTCCAAGACAATGATGGCCGCATTCATTGTTGCCGTCCGGGGAACGATACCCCAGGCGGTTCTTCTGGGCGTCTCGGCCGCCTTTTCCCATTCGCTCATCATTTGGCTGCTGGCAGCACTTG
>JBGSSC010000482.1:0-4759 GCA_041737265.1 Terrimicrobiaceae bacterium
GTGTGTTCAGTCAATAAGGCGCAGGAATCGCCCCTGCCAGTAGGCCCAGAGCCAGTTGGTTATTGAGTCACCGCTGAGGGTGTGGGTTTTGAACCGCAGGCGGGGCGGGAGGCGTTCGGGGTTGTCAAGATAAGTCATGTCAGTAATGTCGACCTTGCTGAGAATTCCCGTTGCGAGGCGGCGGATTTCGTCCCTGTTTGCTGGCAGATAATCCGATGCCATGAGGGCACCCCGCGCAATCATCGTACTCCATCCCGACTCGGTTCCCGGAGGGCCCTCCTCAGGGAATCCTTCAGGGCGTCTGACCCCGCCAGTGACAGCATCGACCAGGATTTGTGAGTAATATTTCCCATTCGGAGCAATCGTCAATTTCGCCTGTTCCCACATCGCAAGGACTCCCTGCCTCCACTGGTCTACCCGGGCATGGGCCGGCGCAATCCGCAGCAGAAGATCCAGGTTCATCACGTCCATGGTGAGGCAATCGGCCATGTTATAAACCAGGAACGCCTTCCGGGATTTTTCGTAGTCCGAGAGCGTGCGCCGACCCCGTCGTTTGTCGCCCAACTGATCCCACTCGGGAAGTTGTGGCATCCCCTCTGCCAGAAGGCGGTCGGCCTCTTCGCGAAACTCCTTTTCTCCCGAGTATTTCTGTGCAAGCAGCAGCAGCGGAGGAAAACGCATGATCGGCCACTCCATGTTCTCCAAATGGTAGTAGTGGTATGTGTAGTTCCTCTTCATCCAGAAGCGGATCATCGCGGGAATCATCTTCCCGATCTCCATTCGATGCCCGGCAGGGGCAATTTCGTGATACCGATCCATCGCATACACGGCGTAGAGCACTTGATCACTGCTGGTTTGTGGGGTGAAACGGTTTCCATAGATCTTTGGGAAGAAACCCTCTTCCAATTCGCGGCCTATTTCGTAAACGTGCCTCAGGGCTTCATAGGCCTTCCCGGCAAGCGTCAGCACTCGCGAATCTTTTTCAACAAGGTACCTGTAGGTAAGCGATGCCAGATAAGCCCCTGTGCACATGCCGCAATTCTCGTAACCGGCAACCTCCGACCGCTTGAACCCCTCAACGTACCAATCCTCGCCGGCACTCATTCCCTCCACCGGATCGGGGAAAAAGGATTCGGTTGGAATACAGAGGGATTCCTTGTCCAATTGGCTCAGAACGACCCCGTTGGAATCCAAAAAATGGTCTTGCAGGAACGTATCCGCCTCTGCGGCGCGTTTTCTCAGCATTTTCTCAGGCGAAGTCATAGCTCGTTCTCAAAAAGCCAGCCTTGCATAAGTGCCACACCGGGTAAATTGACCGCAGGACTATTTTGTGTGTTTTCATGTCCAAAAAACACACATTTTAGCGCTCTCGGCAATTTACGGCGCTCCGTGATGGCCATAGCATGCGACTCATGAAATCTCATTGGCCTGGCGAACGGTTCCCCAGCATCCTCCACTTCGCGTTTTTCAGCCTCCTTCTTGCGTGCTTGGCGTCTCCGCAGAATACGAGAGCCTCAGAGAACCTTGTTCCCAGTGGCGACTTTGAATCCGAGACGTGGGGGGAACCACAGGTGGCAAAACAGGAACCCGAAGAAAAAAACAGCGGCGACCACTCTCTCCGTCTCACATACAGCGCGTGGGTGCTTTCCCCGGAGTTCGTGGAAATCGATCCGGGCGGGATCTATCGCCTGAGTGCGTCATTCAAACGCCCGGAGGTGGTTGAATCCGAAACGCCGCCGGAGAAGGCGACTTTCCAACTGGCACTATGGATGTATGACGCAGACGAAAATCTGATTAATGGCATGGGAGTCCACCCGGTCGAGGGCACTGAGACCCGCCTGACCGCAGACGCTGCAGAGGGCAGCCAGGAAATATGGGTGGAAGGCGAGCCGTGGCAACGCAAAACCGTGATGGCCGGCCTCCCTTACGATGCAATCGCTTTCGAAGTTCGGGATGATTACTCCGATCTGCCCAACCCTGCCAGCTACATGGTTGAGTCCATTCAGGCAGCGGACAATGGAAGCGCGATTCGCCTGCGCAAGCCACTCACTCAGTCTTATCCTGCCGGAACACTGGTTCGCCAGCATCAACATGCCGAAGTCCCGCAGGTGAATGGCGAGGCCACACGGGAATGGACCGAACATTCCCTGGAGGTCTCGGGAGTTTCAGAACCCGGACGGATTGCCGCCGACAAATTCTGGCCGGGAACGAAAAAGATCCGCACTGCCATTCGGGCAGGATCGGGTGGTGCGTCCAGCGAGACTCAACTTCTTGTCGATGATGTAACCCTGGTCGAAAGCAAATAAACATTCTCCCCACATCGCAAATCACTCATGAAATATTCCTGCCTTAAAGCAATCCGTGTCACTGTCCTTGTGGCAGCACTCTCCGCATGTGAATCCAAAGTCAAGCAGCCAGACTCCCTGAAACTCGCGGGCGGAGGCACCACAAACCACGCCATCGTTGTTTCCCCGGATGCGGAAAGCACCCCGGCAGAACGCTTTGCAGCCGAAGAACTGCGGCTATTCCTCGGCAAGATCACCGGCGCAGAGTTCCGGATTGTTCAGGAGGGTGAACACAAGGGACCGGGGATTTATGTGGGACATACCCGGCGAGCCGCAAAATTGGGAATCGATCCGGCCCTTCTGGGGGATGAGGAATGGGTGATGCGAACGAATAGTGGTGATCTGATCCTTGCCGGTGGACGGCCGCGCGGAACTCTCTATTCGGTATACGAGTTCCTGGAAACCCACGCGGGTTGCCGATGGCTAACCCATGATATTGAGATGGTTCCTTCCGACCCGGATTTTTCAATCCGGGCGTTGGATACACGCGGAGAACCAGGGTTCAGCTGGCGGGAAACAACACTCTACCAGCGCCACGACGACCCGGAACGCATGTCGAAAGAGGATTATGCCCTCTACCTGGTCCGCAACCGCTACAATGGGGCACCATACTGGCTCGATGAAGCGCGTTTCGGCTTTGCTGTCCACTTCGGTCGGCCCTCTCAGAGCCACACATTTTTCCACTACCAGGAAAAATGGGAGAACGTGAAACCCGAATACTTCGCGATGACCGAAGAAGGCGTGCGCGCTCCGCGCATGACAGGACCTTTGGGATATGACTTCTGTCTGACCAACGCGGAGTTGAGGGAGCGCATATTTCAACAGCTTGTGGAATACATCAAGGAGGACCGGAAGGAATCCGCCGAAAAGGGAATTCCCGCCCCCACGCTCTACGCGCTTTCACAAAATGATACCTCGACGAAATATTGCCGGTGTCCGGAATGCATGGCCATTGCAGATCGCGAAGGCTCCTACAGCGGCACAATGATCGACTTTGCCAACGCGATTGCAGACCGGGTCGAGAAGGTTTACCCGGAGGTCATCCTGGTTACGGAAGCCTACCAGTTCACAAAACGGCCACCGAAGACCATTCGTCCAAGAAAGAACGTCATCATCCGCCTCCCGCTCCTGGATCTTGAGTATCGCGCCGACGAGGTGGCGGACGTGCTTCGCCCGATCACGGGTCCAACCAACCGCACAGCGAGGGAGATTACGGAGCAATGGGCGCAGGCGGTGACCGGCCGCCAAATCTTTGCCTGGGACTATGCACAGTTCCGGGCGATCTTCCGGTATCCCTACGATGCCACGCGCAAGATTCTGAAGAATCTCGCCTTCTGGCATGCCCTTGGAATCCCCCGCGTTTTCATCGAGCAGGCAGGGATCGATCTTTCCTTCCGCCCGATGCGTGATTGGCTGTTCTTCCGGAAAACTGTAAACCCGGGTCTGGATAACGAGGTCCTGGTCGGAGAATTCATTGACGGCTATTTCGGTCCGGCAGCCGCTCCCATGCGAAAATATTACGATCTGCTGGCGAGCTCCACCGAATCCGGAGACAAACCCTATTTTGAAACCCAGCTGGGGGCGATTCCCTACCTGACTTCCGAATTTTTCACGCAAGCCAATGGATGGCTCGACGAGGCCGAGTCGCTCGCACGAGGAGCAGGAAACGCGGCCTATCTCCGACATGTCCAACTCGAACGGGTGCCTGTGGATTCTGCGATGGCTTATCTCTGGCAGCGTTACGCAGACAGCCCGGACTGGAAAGGCCGGAAAGAAGAGGTTCTGAAACGCTACGAAAAGAACAAGCGAATGTTAATTAAAACTTGGGCCACCAGCGTCAACGCATGGGTCAGCTCCGGCGGAGATGCCATCGATGGCGAATTGGCGGCACTGCGGCTCGAACCACCGGCAAAATTCGCCGGACTCAACGCAAACATAAGGCTCATGGGTCACAACACCCCACCTGCCAACCTGGCGGAAGACAAAGATGCTGTCGGCGGCATCGCCCGCAGTTTGGGGAGCACAAAGCCGGAGGATCACAAGCTGCCGTTCCAAATGAAAGTGCATGACAATGCGACCAACGAGAGCTGGGCGCCGCTTGTTTTGGAAAAAGTTCCGGGTGACGAAGCATACCACTGGTACCATGTTGGAACGGGCCCCCTCGACGGCAACTGCGGCCTTTGGTCCAATGTGCCCACGTGGATTCCGCTGGGTTGGGGGGCCGAACCCCCGCCAAGCAACGAGAGGGAGGTATGGGTTTCTTTGAAATTCACCGGCCCGACGTACGTGGAAGGCTCAACCCAAACCGACAAGGTGCTCATCGATCAGGTGGTTCTTGTCGTTCCAAAACCCCCTTAGTGAGAATTCTATTTTGAGGTAGCCGCCGCCGTGAGACGGTGGCCTCCCGGTCGAGC
>JBGSSC010000511.1:0-3342 GCA_041737265.1 Terrimicrobiaceae bacterium
CCTTGGCTTTGGCACGACCAAGGATATCAAAGTAACGATCGACATCGGCTGGTTTAAGGAAGCCGCCATTAGCGGATATTTCGCGGGGTTCGGGCCGGTTCCATACCGATTCGGCAAACTCGAAAAATTCCTTCATCTCATCCCGGGCCGGCCCGTAGAACAGAGAGTAATACTCCTCGAGCACCGCCTGGACATCCAAGTTTCGATCCCAACAAAGGCGGTTGTGCAGGTAAAGTAGGATGTGAGAAATTCCCGGCCGCGACAGCACCAGCTTGTCCCGCTCCCTCACTTCCTGCGAAGTCCAGCCCACCTCGGCCAGCAAGCCGGCAGACTTGTCGTAGAGGCCATCGAAGCTCTGCTTGAGGTATTTTGTGAACAGCACCGGGACGGGAGGAAAATTGTATTTCGGAGCATGCAGGGTGTAATACTCCCAGATGAGCAACTGATCTTTGTGGCTCATTTTCTCCAGCCATTCCCCGCGGTTCTCCAGCACCCTGTTCGGGAGCATCCAGCTCCGGGCGTTCTGACAAAATACGACCGACACATTCTCCGGGACTTTGTCAATGTTGGTGGGCACCCGTTGGGTCGAGCTATAGGCAAAAACCGTGAACTTCCTGTCCGGCTGCCTCTCCATATAGCGCTTGCGGATATCCATAATGAAGTCCCAGTAGTAATCGCTGAATGCGCCTTCTGCTCCCCGCTCCGTCACTTTGTTCCAACCTTCAGCGGCATCTCGGCTGTCCAGAAGCGACCAGCCATCCGGCTGGCCGATGCAGGTGTAGGCGATCCCGGGGAACCCTTTGTCCACCCACTCGAGATATTCGATTGCATCCGCCCGCAACCGTTCGTTGGTTAACCGGGGCGACTGGTAATTGATCTTGCCTCCCACTATGCCGTAGTATTCCTGCGGTTGCTTTTCCGGCTCAATTTTTGTGGGTCCGCTGAGACTGTGATAGGCTGGCATGATCCAGGCGGTCCCCACCCGCATCGATTTGTACCACAAGAACTCCTCCTTGTAGGTGCCGTTGCCGGAATCCCCCATGATCCGGATTGGAAACTCCGGCTCGCGGGTGATGGACTGGTCCTTGATGGCGATGTCCTTGAGCTTCGGGATCACGACTCCGATTTCAGGCACCGGCATGTACCAACGCATCCCGAGCTGCTCGAGCAATTCATAAACGGCCGACAGGGTGCCGGTGGCATCCCACAAATGAAAACCGCAGTCTTCATTAAAATCCCGGAACTCGATCATCGGAGGAAACCGCCACTTGTGGCCCGTAAAGGCCTCCCAGGCATTCTGACGCTCTCTTCTGGGCACATCCCTGAATTTTGAAAACGAATTTGCGAAGTGACTGATATCCTTGCCGGCAAGAATGACCCGGTTCTTCTCGGCGACGATCTTGAAGCCATCGTATTTAAGTCCTTCGAGTGAAAATCCGAGATTCCGGGTCCAGTCGCTCTCACCCACGTAGATCTGGTTGGAGACACCGGCGGTTGGCGCAGAAACGATTGGCAGCGCCGCCCCGGACATCGCTTTGAGATGCTTCTGCAATTCCGCGGCAGCGGTTTTGACGCTCGGCGAGGCATCGGCGGCCAGCACGATTTCCGCTACCGGCTTGCCACCGGCAACCAGCGGCACGCTGGATGCGCCCGGATAATTTGCAGGTAATGGCAGGCTCGCTGCCAAAAACACCAAGGTCGCAATGGAATGCCCGAGCTTCGTCATCCCACCCAGCTAAACCCACTCCTCAGCGGGGTCAAGGACCCCCAAGCTGGTCATAATACGTGACCATAAGTTTTCCGTGGCCAAACCGTGTTTCCAATGGGAATATAGATTTGGTGAAGTGCGGCCATTCCCCGACAAAGGGGTTGGCGAGTCTGACGAGAAATAGAAACTCTAACCAACCAATCCCAGCCGATGAAAACCTCATTCGAGTTCAACCCGTATCGAGTTCTCGCCACGGCCGCCGCGACGTTTCTACTGGCGCTCCCCGCCCCGGCAGCAGTCTTGACCTACAGCACCAATGCCACCATGAGCTGGTTTGACACCGGGGTTTGGGACGGCAATCAAACCTGGACCAGCGGAGACTCGGCGCAGTTTACCTCAACCGCGGCTTTTAGCATTACCTACGGAAACACCACCGATGTCGCTGGATTGAGCAAGGCTGGAGCCACTGCTCTTACGATCGCCGCAGACGGAACCACCCAACGGGCCATGGACTTCTCCGGAGGAACGATCAGTGGTTCGGTTAACATCAATAACTATGTGAACATTCAGGGGAATTTCACGCAAACCACCGGCAGGTTGAACCACGAAGGATCCAACAAAACTGCCTACAGTGGAACCTCAACAATCAACAGCGGGGGTTCAATTTGGTATAACAGCCCCGCTCAATTGGGCACAGCATCCCATTTCGTGGTTGGCAACACCGGAGAGTTGCGGTTCCGGAACGGCGCATTCAATTCAGGCTCGGTGACGTTGAATTCCGGTGGTAAGCTGGTCTTTGGCCGCGATGGCAACAATGTTGCGGCCAGTGCCACCATTACCAGTCTCAGCGGCGATGGAGGAGTTGTTGAGGGCGTTGCCACTTCCACCATACCCACGACCCGCACATTGACCATCAACCAAACCACCAACACCACGTTTGCAGGCACCTTCAATGGCACAGCCGGGAGCGGCTTGACCCTGTCCCAGCTTCAACTGCGCAAAGATGGCGCCGGGGATTTGACCCTCACCGGTGCGATCAACAACATCACCAAGGAAACATCCGTCCTCGGAGGCCGCCTCTACATCAACTCCTCCACCACGAATTTCTCCAGCACGGACGGATCCACGGCGATCAACGTGAATGGAGGGACCCTCGGAGGCAACGGAACCATCTCGGTGAACGGCGGCGACAACGTTGTGCTTTCCGCCACCGGCAGGCTGGCTGCGGGAATCGAAGGAGCCGCTGGACGAACCACCTATGCTTTCGATTCCTCCTCCGCCCTTCTTGACTTGTCTCTCGCCACGGCAAGCTCGAACACGGAATGGCTCAAGTTCGATCTTGGTGGCCTGACCACCCCGGGAACCACCTACGACCAGATCCTGATCAACTCCGGCACACTGGATATCGGGACAGGCCTGAATTTCGACGACTTTGATTTTGCGGCCTTAAGCGGTTTTGGACCTGGAGTCTATGTGATTTTTGACACTCCGGAAACCATCAATGGGAGTTTCGGGACGGCAACCGGAACCATCGGGGCTTACAGTGTGGAATTGAAATTTTCCGACTCGAATACCAATCTGGTCCTTGACGTGATTCCCGAGCCGCGCACATGGGGGCTCCTGGCCATCGGGCT
>JBGSSC010000534.1:0-3460 GCA_041737265.1 Terrimicrobiaceae bacterium
GTTTTATCAAAATGGCCGAGTCCAAGGTCGGTGACATCCCAACGGGGGTTTGGGGGCAAAGTCCAGCCGCCGCGGGAAAATGCCCCTGCTGCCCTGCGTATGGCAGCATTAATTTCCGACCTCTTCATTTGATCCCGAGGACTCCCCTCATTTGGGATTTATTCTCGCAGCGGTAGTAGGCCTCCTCAGCGGTGATGATGCCTGCGTGGAAAAGCTCGGAAATCGAATCATCCATGAGCACCATGCCCTGTTTCCTTCCGGTTTGGATAACGCCGGGCAGCATGAAGGTCCGGCCCTCGCGGATCAGGTTGCCGACCGCAGGGTTGTTCATGAGAATTTCGATGGCGAGGGCCCGCCCGCGGCCGTCAGCGGTAGGGATGAGTTGCTGGCTGATAATTCCACGCAGGGACTCGCTGACCATGATGCGGATCTGATCACGTTGATCGGTGGGGAATACGTCCAGCACACGGTCGAGCGTGCGGGCCGCATTGCCTGTGTGAAGGGTTCCAAGCACGAGGTGACCGGTTTCCGAGGCTGTAATGGCGAGTGAGATGGTTTCGAGGTCGCGCATTTCACCGACCATGATCACGTCCGGGTCTTCACGGAGCGCACCGCGCAAGGCAGCTGCAAATGACGCGGTATGGGTGTGAACCTCCCGCTGGGTGACATGGCAGCCCGACGAGTGGATAATGTACTCGATCGGGTCCTCAAGAGTGATGATGTGATCATTCCTCGAAGCATTGATTTCCTGCACGAGTGCGGCCAGCGTGGTGCTCTTACCGCTTCCCACCGAGCCGGTCACGAGAACCAATCCGTTGTGGTATTGTGTGAGAAGCTTAAGCTGGGGTGGCAGGAGCAGTTGGTCCATGGTCTGCACCGTGCTTCGGATGATGCGGAAAGTGAGATCATATCCCAGACGCTGACGCACCACACTTGTGCGGAATCGCCCCAGTTCGTTCGCATAGGCAAAATCAACATCCCCGCGTTCAAGAAGCTGCGCTTTCTGGGGATCGGTAAGAAAGCCCATTGCAAGCCGCTCCGTGTCGCCCGCAGTGAGCACCGGAGCCTGAAGCCAGATGGGTTCGAGCCGGCCGAAACGGCGCCAGATCGGTTGCGAGTTGACGCAGAGGTGGATATCGGAGGAGTCGGACTCTTTGCCGACCATGAGGTATTGATCAACGTGCTCAAGGGTGCGGACATCCTCGCCGGAAACAACCGAGACTTGAGGTGTGTGTGGATGCGGGGCGCTCACGACCGTTCTTCCTAGCAGCTTGTCGGACTGAGAATCAACGGCATTCTCTGGAATGGGAATTCAGGGAGAAAAGGGGTGGCCCCGCCAGACCAGCTACTAAAGCTTCCGCTGCGCGGGAGAAAATACCTTTCCATCAGCATGGGGAGAGGAACTTGAGAGAGGCCTCCGAAAAATGTTGCGCAATTCTGCTGTGACTGTGAGCGATAGGTGAGCTATGAGCCCAAACCCCATTGTCATTGTCGGTGCAGGTCCCTGCGGCCTTCTCACTGCGCTGCTCCTCGGCCGGTATGGCATTTCCACCATTGTGGTCGAACGTCGTTCCGTGCTCCTCGATCACCCTCGTGCGATGGGAGTGAGCCGGAGGACTGCGGAAATTTACCGAAGCCTTGGACTCCTGAACCGGATGCTGGAGCCGGAGAATTCGCGAGGTCCGGTTTCGGATCTGTCGGTGTGGTGCCGCGGGTTGAACGGCCGTTCGTTCGGACGCACTCCACTGACCACTCCCGTGCCGGAAATCACACCCTGCGGCGTTTTCTCATGCCCCCAGCCCCATACAGAGCGCATTCTGGAGGAGGCGGCTGTCGCGACCGGGGCTGTGCAGCTCCGCCGTGGTCACAATGTGAATGCAATCCACGAGCAGGGAGGGGGAGTACTGTTGCGGGGATGGGATGAGACCAAGCAGTGTGAGTGGTCGCTCGATGCCCCGTATGTCATCGCCGCAGACGGGGCGGGAAGCACCGTCCGGCACGCCCTCGGCGTCGACACCGATGGGCCGGGAGATCTCGGTCACTTCATCAATACCTTTTTCTCGGCTCCAATTGCGGAGCGCCTTCCCTCTCCCCCGGCCATGCTGAGTCAATCGCTTTGTGGCGGACATTTTGGAGTCTTTGTTGCCGTGGATGGGCGCACTGAATGGTTGATGCACCGTTTCCTTACGCCCGGAGAGAACGCCGACGACTATTCCACCGAACGGATGAGCAAAATTATCGGAGAGTGTGCAGGCCTCCCCGATTTGCCTGTGCGCATTCATTCCATGGACCGATGGGTCATGAGCCCGAAGCTTACCAGGAGATTCCGGCAGGGACGGATCTTTTTCACGGGTGATGCTGCGGCGCGGCTTTCTCCGGCCGGCGGCCTCGGCCTCAATACGGGCCTGCAATCGGCTCATAACCTGGCATGGAAACTGGCGCTCGTCCTCCGAGGAGATGCTTCGGAGGCCCTGCTGGACACTTACCACGACGAGCGGTTTCCGGTAGCGGCATCAACCCTCCAAAACTCGCTGATCAACAACTCCGAATCGCATGCCATTGTCACCGCGGCTTTCGAAGAACGCTGGGAAGACGCCGCAAAACTGGCGGAAGCCTCCCACCGCGGAGGATCTCATCTGGGACTGGATCTCGGCTACCACTACTCCTCCAACGGGATTCTGGACGAACCTCAACGATGGCCAGAACTTGCAGACCCCGTTAACGACTACATCCCGTCGGGGCGGCCCGGCGGACGCGCTCCCCACTGCTGGCTGGACGCTTCCCGGTCCCGCTCGATCCTGGACGAGATCTCGCAGGGATTCGTTCTGCTTACCGGGGGAATTTCGACCTTCTGGGCAAACCAGTGCGCCATGGCAGCAGCACTTTTTTCCAGGCCCGAGTCCCTTCTCCATATCGAAGCCACGCCAGAGTCGGGGGCAGCCGACACCTACGGCATCGGCGCCAAAGGAGCGGCTCTCATCCGCCCCGATGGGTTCGTCGCATGGAGGTCTCCCGAAGAAGAAGGGGATCTCTCCTCTGCCTTGCTAAAGCTGCTTGGCCGCTGATCCTCCGCTCGGTGCTCACGGGTTTTTCATTTGGTCATCCTTGACCTGGTGGAACGGAGCGCCGACTATCGTCTCATGCTTATTTCCAAAGTTCTCAACGACAAACTCAACGAGCAGGTTGGCTATGAATTTGCCGCCAGCATCCAATACACGGCCATCGCGGCGCACTTTGACGCAGAGTCGCTTCCTTTCCTTGCCCAGCATTTTTACAAGCAGGCAGCCGAGGAACATGCTCACGCAATGAAGTTTATCAAGTTCCTGATTGATGCAGGCGGAAGAGTTGAAATCCCTGTGATCGAGAAGCCCGTGGCCAAATTTCCTTTCGCCGAGGATGCGGTCAAACTTTCGCTCGAACAGGAGATCAATGTGACGAACCTGATCAACGGGCTCATGGA
>JBGSSC010000541.1:0-2363 GCA_041737265.1 Terrimicrobiaceae bacterium
CATGGATGTCAGGGATTTTTTCCACAAATGGATGCGCGACGTCCGCGATGCGCAGCGGTCGCATGGCGGCATTCCCTCCGTCATACCCGACGAAAACTTTCTTCCCGGCCGCGAGGACGGCGGGCCGGCATGGTCCGACGCCACGATCATCTGCCCATGGACTATCTATCTCTGCTACGGCGACAAAACGATTATTGAGGACCACTACGAGAGCATGACGCGGTATCTCAACTTTTTGGTGAGCCACCGGTGCAAAAAACTGATCCGCTCCCATCCCGATACGAATGAATGGGGTGGGTACGGCGATTGGCTCGCCCTCGACGGCAGCGGGGTACTTGAGGGAATCACGCCCAAAGATCTCATTGGAACCGCCTTCCTTGCTTACGATGCGGATTTGCTCTCGAAGATCGCTGCCGTGCTGGGGCACCAAGCCGACGCCGCTGATTTCCGCGCCCTCCATGCGAAAGTCGTGGCCGCGTTCCAGAAACGCTTTTTGACCGCGGGTGGTCTGCTGACATCCGGAACCCAAACCGCAGCAGTCCTTGCCTTGCATTTTAATTTGGTTCCTGACGAATTGACCGCCACGGTTGCAAACGGGCTTGTGCAGGACATCCAAAGGCGGGGATATCACCTCGCAACCGGGTTTGTCGGTACGCCCTATCTGCTCGATGTTCTCGAAGCCCATGGTCATCTCGATGTCGCCTACAAGCTGCTCGAACAGGAGAGCTTTCCCTCATGGCTCTTTCCCATTAAAAACGGAGCAACAACAATCTGGGAACGATGGGACGGATGGACGCCCGAAAATGGCTTCCAGGATAAATCAATGAACTCCTTCAACCACTACGCCTATGGTGCAGTAGGCGCATGGATGTACCGAACTGTGGCCGGCCTTGAAATTGACCCGTCAAACCCCGGCTACCGCAGCATCATTTTTCGCCCTCGTCCGGGCGGCACACTCACCCGTGCCGATGCCAGCCTGCAAACCCCGCATGGAAAAACGGCGATTCAATGGGAGCTGAGAGATGGGGAGCTTCATGTCGAACTCACGGTTCCTCAAGGAGCAAAAGGCCGGTTCTCAAGCCCCGAAGGTTTTGTTTGCGAAAGCGGGCCATTCCCGCCCGGTATTCATACCATTGTCGCGCGGCCTCGCTGACCCGTGCCACCGTCCTTCGAACATCTGGAATTCAGAAGAGGCCCGCGAATAGCGCGAAAAGACGCGAATGGGAGGGGTTTATTAAAAACTCCATGTCCACGGAGAAAGTTGACCGTCATTTCATAGTTTCAATTTTTTCGGGTCGGAGCGCTGTTCAGAAAACGAGGATCAAAAGAAAACGGTTGGGGATCGCGGATTTCGATCTCTCCTGCGCGGGGATGCTCACAGTTCAGAACGAAGTTCGACTCTTCGGGGATAAGGATGCTGGGGACTTCGAGGACTGCCGATTTATGTGAGGCAATCCACTCCCGGCCGATCTCTATCGTGGCTTTCTGCGGCGGGAAGGTTCTCCAATTTGGAGTCAGCTCACTTTCAGACACCTTCGTGACCAGCGATTCCGGGAACCGAACTTCAAAAAACAGGAATTTTCCAGCCGGAATGCGTTCGGCTTGATGTACGAGAACTTCCAAGGCAGCCAAGGATCGGGTGGCGCTCAGGTAGGTGGCCAGCGTGCCGACTGGATTCCATCGTCCGCCGTAGAGCCGGGCGCCTTCGCCAGTGAACGCATCGTCGGCCCGTGCCTCGCGCGCCAGCCGCCATGCCTGCAAGGTCACGCGTAAACTCCATAGTCAATCCGGCCAAGCAGGTTTTCAACTTCACGAATTCCCGCTCCAGTGTCGGCAAGGTCCAACGGCACAAAACCGGCAAGCCCAATCTGCGGGTGTGTGAGCCATTCGCGGGCTGCAGTGGAAGATTCAAAAACACCTGCCGCTTGTCCCACCAGTTGCAACACGCGATCCAGCCGGTCGGATTCCTCTTTGGTAAGACGGCCATCTTCCTTGCGCCTTTGAAGGGTTCGCACGGGAATCCCGACCACTGCGGCCAGCCTGACTGTGCCCACGCCCAGGGCCTCCTCCAATTCGAAGAACCGCTCAACGGGCAGACCTTCCCTAATCTCCCGAATGGACTCGAAGCCCCGGTCATCCCCGGTGACCTCCCGCGGGGCCGTCGCAGTCTCCCGCACACGCGCGGAATATACCTTTTTGCTTTTCATAAAATCTCAATAACGCCAAATGGCCAAAATGTCAATGCCAATTTGCATTTGGCTGGCTCCGCAAGGATATTTAGAAATCTGCCGGGCCTCACGCCACACGCTCGCGGGTCCAACGGATGCGTATCAACGGCCGTCCCATTGCCCGTAACTCCGCCC
>JBGSSC010000568.1:0-2367 GCA_041737265.1 Terrimicrobiaceae bacterium
GTTCGTGACACTCGCAGCAAGGATGGACTCGGCAGGAAAGAGAAGAGTCTCCCCTCCGGAGGGTCCGCTCGCCGGCATCGGAACGATCGTGAGTCCGGCACCAGCACCAGGACGGAAAAGCAGCTTTCCGGAATCCGCTCCCAGAAATTCCCCCTTCCCGGGAACCGGGACCCCCGGACCGGGAACCCCATCGTCGCCAACTTCCCAAACCGCCACCTCTCCCCCACCTGCCGGGCGACCAACCACGAAACTGGAAGCCTCCGGCCCGGGAACCAGCGCAAGTACCGATTCGATTTCCGGAGGTCCCTCAGCCGGGAGCCAATCATTAAAATGGTAATCCTCGCCTTCAACCACGACGTGATCAGGAATGAACCATCCACGAAGAAAATAGCTCCCCGGCTTGCACACGACGCCGTCGTTATCCTTGCCGTCCCAGGAAATATGCAGCCCGTTCAAGCCTGCCCGGAATGCACTGACCGGCTCCGCTTCCGCGAGGGTTCTGATCAAGCGCCCCTTTTCAGAAAAAACTCCCAGACTCAGGGTCCCTGCAGCGCCGGGAATTGCGAGCACAACTTCCTGCCCTTGAAGGGGGGCCGCCCTCAGGCACGCGCCCGCAGACCATCCCATGGACAGCAAGAGCAAAACACGCGCTGTGCGACAAACAATCACGGACTTTCAGGCATAATACCGCCAGTTGACATCGGGGAAAAGATTGTCGCGTTTCTCACAGGCGGCGAGAAACGCCACGTCCCCGGATCCACCAACCAGGCCGTCATGAAGGCGGTTGAACCGCAGGATATGGTCTTTTGTTCGTCGCGTGGCGTAGTCGGGAGCCGTGCCCGTGCGCATCAAAAATGCCCAATCGCTGGATTGCGCGAGAAGCAATTCTCTTACCATCTGTTTGAGAGTGCGGTCGTTTTCAGGTGCAGTGTCTTTTTCGAAGCGGCGCGCGCATTCGGTCATTCTCCGCGCAGCCGCGTGCAGGTGCGGGTAGATCCACCAGTTGGACTGATCCAGCCACACCTCCGAGTATCCCCGGTTTCCCCATGAGGAGGGGACAGGGGCGACCACTTGCTGGGTGGGATGGTTCTGAAGATATTCAGCGGGAGTCGTAAACCCGAAAACATCCTGATCATAGGCCGCTTTGCGAAGGAAAAAATTCAGGAAATCAGGGCCTTCAAACCACCAATGTCCGAACAACTCGGCATCGAATGGGCTGACGACCACCGGGGGGACCGGCAGTGAGGAAGCGAGCTGCCGGATCTGGCTGATGCGGCTCTCCATGAAATGGGCGGCGTGAGCGTCAGCGGCCCCCATGGCCCAATCACGTCGGTAGAATTCTTTGGGCTCATGTCCGGTGATCCGGTGGTATTTGATGCCGGTGGGCCGCCGATGGCCGGTATCGGGGAGCACCCTGTGCAGATATTCCTCGGGAAGGTCCGAGCCAATATCCCGGTAGAAGTCGCGGTAGGCAGGGTCCCCGGGATATCCCTCCCGGGCACTCCAGACCTGGCGACTCGAATCCCGGTCGCGCCCGAAGACCGCCGGCCCCCACGGAGTGAAATAGGGGGCGTAAATCGCAAAGCGGGGCCGCGGCTCACCAAAGATCAAACCGTGCGCATCCACGATGAACCAACGGATGTTCGCCTCCCGTAAAATCGGCCCGACTCCCGGAACATACCCGCACTCGGGAAGCCAGATCCCGGAGGGGTCACGCCCGAAACACGAGCGATACTCGTCGCGACCGATCATGATCTGGGCCCGCATGGCCTCGGGGCAGGATTCCATCAAGGGAAGAAATCCGTGAGTCGCTGCACACGTGATAATCTCCAGAATCCCCTCCTCCTGAAGCTGGGCAAATGCTCCAACAAGATCCCTCGCCACCTCATGTTCATAAAAATTGCGAACCGCGCGGAACCTCTCCAAATAAAAACGTGCCAGATCGTTGACCGGGGGATCGGTTACCGTTCGCTCCACCTCGCGTTCCGCCAGATCAGTGACTCGATCGAGATACCTTGCGGCGCGGCTTTTCAGGAGCGGATCCCTGAGCATCGCACACAGGGTCGGAGTCAGCGTCATTGAAAGCTTCACAGGGGCCTTCTCAAATGCGAGAGCCCTCAGAATCTTCAACAACGGAATGTAAGTTTCCGTGATTGCTTCGTAAAGCCAGTCTTCTTCAAAAAATTCCTCGTGTTCGGGATGCCGAACAAAGGGTAGATGGGCATGAAGAAGGAGCGAGAGGTAACCTTGGGGCATGGAATGGGTGCGCGGAGTTGTCGCCCAACCAGCCTCCGGAAGCGAAGGCCGGCCGGTTTCAAAACTCCGGCGCAGGGTAGCTGACAGGACTCCAAATAGCACCCATATTGT
>JBGSSC010000592.1:0-5775 GCA_041737265.1 Terrimicrobiaceae bacterium
CCTCGACAGCAGGCCATTTCATGGAAGCCGTGGCATTCTTACGATCCCCGTTCCATTGGTAAAAACTGCTGAAGCTGTCCGCGTAGGAAAATTTGTCTGAGGTGGGGATGCCGACATCAACAAGCCGTCCACCAAACTGCCACTGGTCGTTTTTTCTTCCAATATAGTCCGCCGATTTCGCCAGCCGGGGGGCATCCACCAGCACCGTTCCACCCGAAACTACAAATTTCCGAAGCGTGTCGTAAATATTGCGGTCCACACCGGACCCCGAATAAATGACCAGCCTGAGTTTGTCCCAGGGGATGCGATCCGGGAACATCGAAAGCACTTCTTCGCTCACCCAATAGTCATCGATGGGAAATGCCTGTTCGGGGGAAACCCACAACACACCACGCTCCTCCATCCGGGGCTTGGCGGAGAAGCGCCCGATAAAAGGCGCAACTTCCCCGATGGCCTTCATCCGCGGATCGATTTTTACCAATCGATTGACGGGATTGGGCCACTTGATGGGAGTACCGTCGAACTCGCTTTGATCGGCCAGGTTGTAGTCGGTTCCCCAAGCCCCTTGCTGGTCGGCTGGTATTCCGAGGGCCATGTGCCACCAGACCAAACGTGATGTATAAGGCAGATTGCGCACTCCCAGGAACCGGGTTTGCTCGTAGTCTCCCTTGAACGTGTTCACCCAGCTCGCCAGCGAAGGCTTGCCGAAAAGCCAGCCGGCTCCCGCATAGTATGCGAAATTGAATTTCGGATCGTACATGATGGGATCCACCCCGGTGGAGTTTTCCGCTGCTGCGAGCAGGGACAGCCATTCGTTGGCCGCTTGACCGTAGTTGTAGGTAATCAGCCCGTCTTCGGCACCCACCAGTTCGCCCAGTCCGGAAATGTGGCGTGACCAAACATCCGCGATGAACATTTTGTGGAATTTTGCCACTTTTACCGGGATGTCCTGGTAGTGATGTCCGTGATGCCCCCGCCCGATCTCGGGCGGCACGACATCCTGCCAAGTGGAATAACTGGTACCAAAGCGTGAGTTATACGTGGTACCGTCGCCGTTTGTGTCCTCGCCCGGAGAGCTGTCTCCGAATACCCGCTTCGCAAAGTCCTGGAATTTTCCCCGCTCTTCGTTCCCGCCCGTCACCGGAACGATTGGGCCGTTGAATTCATCAATCGGCTGAAAAGCCAGCAGACTGTCCAGCTGATTCAGGAGCTCCAATTCCTTCTTGAAAATCGATCGCTGGGCATCGACAAAATCATCGGAAAGAATGTTACCCCAGGTGCGGGGTATCCGCCCCTTATTGTAGCGGGCCATGATTTCCGGATCGATCCCCAGCTGTTTCCAAATGCCGTTAGCACCATATTCCTCATCATGATTCCGAAGGATGACGGCAAGCCCGTTCTCCTTGAAAATCTGGATGGCTGCAGAAAGATGCTCCGGGGTGAGACGGACCTTGGTTTCCTTGGACTCATCGCGATAGCCCACCACCATGGCGTTGAATCCCATGGCCCGGTAGATCGGAGCGCTGTGCCGGATCATTTCCAGGTTGCAGTTCATCAGGTTCCCCACCTCCAGAGCATTGACCGCCTTCCCATTCACAAGGGCAAACTCCAACCCGTCCACCCGCCCCTCTTTGATCTCCATGGGAGGAACGGCCTCCGACTTCAACGCCTGAATCTCGCGGTCGGAATACGCGGGTTCCCGCGCCGCTGCGGGTACGGTCGCAGGAAGGATAAGCGGAATAGCCACGGCGGCTGCCAAGTGGACTGTGATCGTTTTCGCAGCGCGCACTCGCTGAAGGTAGGGGGCGGTCATTGGCAATTGAAGTTTCATTCGGAGCAAACTGCCCCTCAAGCGGAATGCAGGAGGAAAACAGCCCAGAACTTCAAACAAATCTTGCAATTGTCCTGATGTCAAGCACGCTTCCCACTAAGATTCATCCCAAAGCCCTCTAATCGGGGCATTGGTCTGGACAAAGGCCATTATTGTTCGTATTGTATTTTATCAACCAATTCCTGATCGCGCAGTCCCGTCATGGAAACATCCCATTTGCATTTAGCCCCTGAGTACCGTCCCCGCACCCGGTCCCTGACATCGGTTCCATGGCCACAGAATGCCGCTTTGCCACCGGCGTCGGATGTCGAGTGCCAGGCAGTGCCGCTTTTTCCGACTGACAGGGGTGTGGAGCGAAAACGGTATTTATTTCTGACCCTGGGCAGCCACGGCTTGCCTGAAGACCTCAGCCTGCGGGAGGGAGCCCCTTCCCGTGCCACAGGGCATCCCTTCTCGGATGTCACGCTGCGGACTGTCAGGCAGAACATTGAGCCGGGTCCCCATCAATACAATTACCGCGAGGAAGAAGCTGAGGTTTCTATCAATGGCCGCCGGATCGGGATCCGCTTGGGAGTTCTACCATCGGGAAAAGACGGACAGTTCGAAACGGACTATTCGTGGTGGCAATGGGGTGCGGCAGAGCGGCTCTGGTCAGGCCCCTTGGCAGAGGCTTGGAGGATCGGCGGTCATATCCCCTCCTATTCTGTGGCAGCCGGTGAGGCGAGAACAGGCAAAGGCACGGGTGAAAAGCGCTCCCATGAAAAGGATGCCACGGAAATCGATGCGTTCAGTGGCGATGTGCTGCATGGAGATGTTTACCTGATTGTCTGGCGGGATGGTGCATTGAACGCAACCGCCCACTTCAAAGCCGGCTACCTGCACACGTGGCCAAAAGCCATTTCTGCCTATCCCGTTCTCTGGTTGAACGGGCTGGAATGCTCGACGCTTCCGGAGGATCTGCATTCTGGAAATCAGATGGAGTCTCAAAATGGCCGGGACCTCCTCGATATCTCAGAGTTTCAGTTGATGTTCCCACCGGAGCACCCCATCAAAGTGCGCCGGCTCGGAGATGCCATCGTGCTGCAGCCGTGGTCCAATCTGCAAGTTCTTGCATTCAAAACGGAGGACAACGTCCTCCACTACCTGGCTCCGGGGCGCACGGACTCCATCCCGGAGGGAGTTTCCCGCACTTTTCGCATCGATATCGGGCTGGATGGCAAAAAGGCGGCCCCGGGAAGATATACGCCCACTCCCGGGTGGTACGAAAAATGCGGCGACTTGGAGAGCTCCACGGTCGGTGAAGCCTCCGCGATGGCTGCCAGGACATTTGCCATGATCGTTCGCCATATCCGAACGGGCGGCTTTGATACGGGGTTTCTATGGAGATATTTGCGGCGGGATCTCCGATCCAATATTCGTCAACAGGATGGAGCCGATTGGGATGGCGATCTGGGCTTTGGGCTCTACACCCATATTTACAATTCCGGGAACGAGACGGTCAGGTCCTGGCAGCTCGCATTGCAAAGCGCGTATCATGCCGCGGATATCTCCATTTATCACGGATCATGGATGCCACGGCTGGAGGCCAGCAAGACGCTGACCTCCCCGCTGCCAAAGTTTCGCGCACGCGGAATCCTTGCTGCCTATCTGGAAACCGGGGACCCCTATCTTCTGGATGTAGCGCGGGCTGTCGCTGGGACTTTTATGGCAATGGAATCCTTCCAACAACCCCGCTCAGCCATCGGCAGGGACGCCTATCCGGTGACCACCCTGATTGCTCTATGGGAAGTCACGGGAGATGATATTTATCGCGATTTTGCACGCCAGACATGCCTGCGTCTGTTGAAAAGCCAGTCCGAGGACGGAGGGTTCAGCGGCCAGGCCGGGGCCGGCACGTTTTCCGGCATCTGCGCCCGCCCCGCGAAGCAGTGCATCACGTTTGGAAGCGGGTTATTGGCACCGATCGCCCTTTTGACCTGGGCCGCCGCTGACCCACGGTGGCCGGACGACTTTGTCCCACGGCTGGAACGCTGGGTCGAATTGATGCTCAAGTTGGAGGATAAAGAACACGGAGGGTGGTGGGACCGGCCGGGGGGCCAGCCTTATGACTTGATTGGAACGGGTGCGTTATTTTCCCTGAGCAAAGCCGGCGAATTTTTAGCAGACTCAAATTGTGCCCGGGCCTTGAAACGCTTTGTACAGCGGATAAACCGAAAACAGGGGGGAATCTATGGCACACATGCATTTCTTGCCTGCGCGTATGCCCATGTTGCAAACCGCGCCTTTGCGGAAGCGGACACAGACGCCTTCACACCGGACGATGTTTCCGTCAAAGCCATATAGCTTTGTCCCATGACCGGCATACACCTTCTGCCTGAAATCGACTTTTCACAGTACACGGCCCGCGGTTTTTCGGAGGAACATGATGCGAACATTGCCGCCTCGGTTGTCGCAGGCGACGATCTGGCCCATGCCTTGGGGATGGTTCGCATTTGCGCCGTGACGGAGCGCGCAATCTACGAGGGTGAATTCTCTCCCCGGCATATTTGCTACCACAAGGGGAGCCGGCCGGTGCTGGAAACCATCGTCCAACACGGAGGAATCAACCCGGACGTCGAAACCGTGGTCACCCTCATGGGCTGGGTGCATCAAAATGTCCGCCATGCCTGGACAAGCGAAGTGGTCCTTCCGCCCGACCGCAATTTCACAGAGGAGGAGATCATTTCCTCGGGAACAGGGTGGTGCAACGAGCAGGCGCGCGTTTTCATCGGGCTTTGCGAGGTCCTTGAGCTGCCAGCCAGGCTGTGCTTTGTCTTCCATCAAGATATCCCGTTCGGCCACGCGGCCGCCGAGGTATTCCTGGACAACCGCTGGTGCTTTTTTGACCCGACGTTCGATCTGCATGTCAAACTGCCTGCCGGAAGGGTTGCGAAAGTCACCGAACTGGCCGGGCCTTGGAGACCCCTCGCCCATAAATGCTATCAGGCAGCTTACCAACGCTTCATTCCCAAAATTGCAAGCCGCTGGAGGCCCCGATTTTTCACCACTCACAATGCCCGTCCCAGCATGCCTGCTGACCTGCTCGCATTCCAAGGAGTAACGAATTATCTGATAACAGGCGTGACCGCGCCCAACTGCCCATACCACAAGTCTCCCGATCCCAATTCACTTCAGCGAAAAATCCCAATCCCGTCCGATCTCTGATCTCCATGAAAATCACACGCCCCATAGCCTCCGCCTTCGCAGTCTCGATGTTTGTGCTTTCTACAACCGGCCTGGCTGGAGAAGACCTGAGACCATTGCTGACGTTTGAAGCGAATTATTCCGTGGGTGCGGATCTGACGGTGGGAGTTCCTGCCGAGGCCAGACTCTCAAACACAGCCGTGGTATCGGCCGGCCAACTCGAAGTGCCGGCTGGCTCCGAAGGGGGGGGTGAGTATGGAATATCCCTCAAAGACTACCTGGATGTGTCAAACACATCGTGGGGAAGTGTGACTCTCGCCGGAGTGTTCATGCTCCATACAAGCGAGCCAAACAAACGCCAAACCCTCTTTGCCACGGGGAACAGCGATTCCCACCCGCCGATCCATGACAACCACCATGGCATCGTCCTTCTGGCAAACAGTGACTCCCCCACCCGGGGCCCCCGTCTCTCGCTGTCTCACAATTGGAAGTCCGTTGACATCGGTATCGACGACTTCAAACCCATGCCCGGTGTCTTTTACTTTATCGCGGCGTCGTGGCGGGACACCGGCGGTGAAACCATCGACTTCAGACTTTACCTCAGAGAGATCGGCGATTCCGCAGGAAATGACGCCCACTTCAAGTCATCGAGCGAGATTCGGGTCTCTCCCGGGATGGCCAATTCCGGGGACCAGATTATCGGGTTGGGTCATCGCCTCGGAAGCCGTCAGCCCTCCAGCCTGGATCCACTGAACGGGACC
>JBGSSC010000617.1:0-2656 GCA_041737265.1 Terrimicrobiaceae bacterium
CTCGCCGAGCTGCAGGGAATCAAAGGCACCGACCGCCGGTCCAGTCCGGCACTTAACGGCAACCCGCGGGGAGGATCCCACGGCGAGAGGCACCACACCGACCACCCGACCCGTTACCGTCCGCGCCCGGCCATGACTAAGTAACCCTAATCCGGCGGGAGCCGGTGGCAGGAACGGGTTTGTTGGCATTGACCCCCGGCAAGAAAGAACCGGCCTTCGCCGCCGGATTAGTAAAATTTTGCTGCGCAAAATGGGGAAGCGCTTTGTTCATGGCGAATCCCGTTGCGGGACATGGCACGCGCTCCGTGCCTGAGCCAGCTCATTTCCCCGGTAGGGCTGGTTCGCCGTAACCCGCCTACTTGTCTCTCTTAGCGACGGCCGGTCCAACATCAATGGACGCTGCGCGCAGTGGATACAATATTTCGCGATTAGATTCACCATGAAGGACATGAAGTGCATGAAGTTCAATGCCTTAGTCCAATAACCGTTAACTCCTGCGCAAAAAGCGCAAGATTTTCAGAGACGATGCAGGCCTCACATAAAGGAAACGAAGGTCAGAGGGATACAGGAAATTGACAGGAGGAAGCGGAACCATATAGTATCGGAAACGAATTTCCCTCCATTTTGCGCAGCAAAATATTTTTATCCGGCGGCGACCGGCATGATTATGGATTATGGATTTTGAATGTGCGAGCCAATCTGCAGAGAAAGTCAGTTTCTCGTTGGGTAGCGCAATGGAATGCTGGATTGAGAGCTCTTGGACCCTCTGAAAACTTGGTGCTTCAAATCAAAAATTTAGAATTCAAGATTCATTATTAATAGATCCATTGCCAACAACCCCGTTCTTGGCACCGGCTCCCGCCGGATTAGGGGCGACATCCTGTTTGGCGATTGCGCGATCAAAGCGCCTGGCTTGGTTTGCATAGGCTGGATACCGGCCGGTTGGATCGCCGGAGGGCTTGAAGCGCCAGTGTTTGTAGGACCAGAGCCAATGGGCGGGGTTGGAACGGACATTGGGTTCGAGGACATCCCAGCATTGCTGGGCGATGGATTGGGGGGAGGCGTCTTTTGGATATTCCAGCGCTTTGTAATAGTGCATTTCGTAAGTGCCGTCGGGAAGGGGGCGGCATTCCGCAGGAACAATTTTGGCCCCTGTGTGCAGGGCGAGTGCGGTGTGGATCTGGGTGACACAGGTTTTGAGTCCGCCGAACTGTTCAATAATCACGCTGGCCTCGCCCGGGTCGAGGTTGAGGTCCACGAGGGCACAGAAGTATCCGCCGGATCGCAGGTGGGTGAGCATGCGGGCAATGGAACGGTGCTGCGGGATGTGCACGTGGCCGGTGCTGCTTCGCAAACGACTGAAATGAGCGCCGAGAAGCGGATTCTTCAGCTTCTGTGCAACCACGATGCCGGGTCCGAGAAACAAGGCGGCATTGAGTCCCAGCCATTCAAAGTTGGAATAATGGATCGTGACATAGATGCAGGGAGTGCCAACGGGGGCACCCGGCAGGCCATGCGTCCGGAACGTCCTTGCTGCAAAGGCCGGCGTGACATTCGGCGACCAGAATAATTCGAGCATCGTGCGAGCAAAGCTCCGGTAGCCTGCTTCGGCGGTCCTGCGTTTTTCAGGATCGTCCATGGTTTCCCCGAAAACCGCGGTGAGGTTCTCCATCGCAATCGCCTTTCCCCGTATGTCGAGATGGTAAACAATCGAGCCCAGGGGCCTGGAGATCCAAAGCAGCCAGCGGTAAGGGAGCAGGCAGACAATCCAGCCTGCAACACGAAGACCAAAGTATTCCAGGTATTGCCGGAACATTACCCCGACAGCCGCCTCAGGAATTCCGGTCTTCGTTTTAAAGACCATCCCCTATCATTGCCCGCCCCGGTCCCGAGTGCAACCGGCAAGCGGAATCGCGGGACTGTCGCGGTCAGGCTGTGGCGCCGACGGCTTCTTTGGCTGAAGCGAACGTGTACTCCCGGTTCATCCGGCTGATGAACGCGGCAGGGATCCCGGCCGGGCAGACGGCTTCGCAGGCATAGTAGTTCGAGCAGTTGCCGAAGCCTTCGGCATCCATCTGCCGGACCATCCCGAGGACGCGGCGGTCTTTCTCGGGTTTCCCTTGCGGGAGCGAACCGAGGTGAACGACTTTGGCACTCACAAAAAGCATGGCCGAGCTGTTCGGGCACGCGGCAGCGCATGCACCGCACCCGATGCAGGCGGCTGCGTCCATCGCCTGATCGGCGGAAGACTTGGGAATGGGCACCGCGTTGGCGTCGGGGGCCGATCCGCTGCGCTCGCTGATGAAGCCTCCGGCCTCGATGATCCGGTCAAAGGCCGCACGGTTCACCGCCAGATCGCGCAGGATCGGGAACGAAGCCGTGCGGAACGGCTCGATTGTGATCACGTCGCGGTCCTGGAATTTGCGCATGTAAAGCTGGCAGGTGGTTCCCCGGCCTGGGCCGTGGGGCTGGCCGTTGATGGTGAGGCTGCATGTGCCGCAGATCCCCTCCCGGCAGTCGTGGTCGAACTGAATCGGCTCGACTCCTTTTTCGTTGAGGGATTCGTTGACGATGTCGAGCATCTCGAGGAACGAGGCATCTTCGGGGATGCCCGCTGCAGGATATTCTTCGAAGCGGCCGGTGTCGCGCGGCCCGT
>JBGSSC010000639.1:0-2212 GCA_041737265.1 Terrimicrobiaceae bacterium
GGCGTCCGCTGCCTTCACTGAAAACGGAAAAGAACCGGTGAGCGGGGAACGCAAACTTTTCGGGACGGACGGGGTCCGCGGGGTCGCCAACGTGCATCCGGTGACGGCAGAAACGGCGCTCAAGCTCGGCAGGGCCGCTGCGCATGTGTTCGGAAACGGTTCCCACACTGCGGGTGGCGGACGTGCCAAAATTGTCATCGGCAAGGATACCCGCCTCTCGGGCTACATGCTCGAGAACGCCATGGTCGCCGGCATCACCTCACTGGGGGTGGACGCTCTTGTGATCGGCCCGCTGCCAACTCCCGGTGTTGCCTATATCACCCGCTCGCTCCGCGCCGACGCGGGGATTGTGCTTTCCGCCTCGCACAATCCCTACGAGGACAACGGAATCAAATTTTTCCGGTGCGACGGTTACAAGCTCGACGATGAGGTTGAGTCGCGGATCGAGCATCTGGTGTTCAGCGGAGAGATCGACAGCATCCGCCCCACGGCCACCCGGATCGGCAAGGCGTTCCGGATCGACGATGCCCTCGGTCGTTACGTCGAATTCGCCAAGCAGAGTTTTCCGCGGGGGATGACGCTCGAAGGCCTGCGCGTTGCTTTGGACTGTGCCAATGGCGCAGCCTACAAGTCCTCCCCCTGCATTCTCAGGGAGCTTGGTGCCACCACGATCGTGGCACACAACTCCCCCGACGGCACCAATATCAATGCCGCATGCGGAAGCACCCACCCTGAGGAAATCTGCCGCCTCGTCAAAGAAACAGGTGCTCATGTCGGCATTGCCCACGACGGCGATGCAGACCGTGTGCTTCTTTGCGATGAACAGGGCGAGTTGGTCGATGGCGATGAGATTCTTGCCGTGGCCGCCGCGGATTTCCTGAGGAGAGGATGCCTTGCGTCCTCGACCCTGGTGGCGACGATCATGAGCAACTTCGGCCTGGACGAATGCCTCGAGGGGCTCGGCGGTCGCGTGCTGCGCACAAAGGTCGGCGACCGCTACGTGATTGAGGCCATGATGCGGGATGGCCTCAACGTCGGCGGCGAACAAAGCGGCCACATGATTTTCCGCGACTATGCGACCACCGGAGACGGCATCGTGAGCGCGCTTCAGATCCTTCGCGTGATCATCGAAACCGGCCGCCCACTCTCCGAATTGAAAGCGGTTTTGAAAAAATATCCCCAGGCCCAGCGCAACCTCCGCGTGCGGGACAAGCCTCCGCTGGAGTCCCTCGGGTCCGTCCAAACCCTTCTCCGCGAAGCTGAGGCGGCTGTCTCCGGTGGCGGCCGCGTTTTGCTCCGCTATTCCGGCACTGAGCCGAAAGTTCGCCTTCTCATAGAGGGACGGGATGCGGCGGAGATTGAGAATCATGCGGAACGCATTGCAGAAGCCCTTCGCGAGGCCATCGGCGAGGGATCTGCATGAGCGATTGCTGCGCTCCGAGGCGGAGGGATTGGCTTCTGATCGGGTCGGGGGCTGTTTGCGCGGCGGCGATCGGGATCCACTTTTCCGGAATCATTTCCGGCGGCCCGGGAGCGGTCTTTGTTCATGCGTTGGTCGGCTTGCTCGGCCAGATGTGGTGGGGGCTCGTGCTGGGAGTTGTGGCGGTAGGCCTGCTCGAGCGCCTGCCGAGGGAGGTGGTGATTGCAGCGCTGGGTGACAAAGGCGGAGTCGGAGGGATCATCCGGGCGATGCTTGCCGGGCTGCTTCTCGATCTCTGCAATCACGGCATCCTGCTCGTGGCAGCACAGCTTTACCGTCGGGGTGCCACGCTCGGGCAGACATTCGCATTTCTTGTGGCCAGCCCGTGGAATTCCTTCACGCTCACTCTCATTCTCATCGGCCTCATCGGCCTGCCGTGGACACTGCTTTTTATCGCCGCGTCCGGTCTGATCGCGCTGATTGCAGGGTTGGCAGCCGATTTTTTAGTTCATCGGGGGATCCTGCCGTCCAACCCGAACCGGGTTGCCCTGCCGGATGGTTTCCGCCTGGTGCCGGCAGTGAGAGAAGCCTTTGCCGGATTCCGCCCGACGCCCGCAGCGCTCGCCGCCTTGCTCCGCGATGGATGGGGTGCGGCTCAGATGATTGTCCGGTGGATTCTCTTCGGGGCCGTGCTTGCGGCGTTGATCCAGACTTTCGTGCCCACCGACCTTCTGCGCGATTGGTTCGGTCCGACCCTGGTGGGCCTGGCACTCACCCTTGCAGCCGCGACCC
>JBGSSC010000627.1:0-3619 GCA_041737265.1 Terrimicrobiaceae bacterium
CATGTGTCTCACATATATGACACACGCCATGTTTTTTACGGGCCGATGCGTGATCAGAATGACGATTACAAGCCGCTGAACCGACGGATGACCCCCTCTTTGGTACGGTTGTGTCCGGCTTGAATCGCATCTCGAACTTCATTCGGGTCGCCTTTGCGAAGAGCCTTCACAATGTCAAGATGAGTTGGAGCATCCGAGGGAGCTTTGCCATGGCGAGGAGGAAGTCCAATTCCAATGATGAAGGACCGCTCCAGCAGGTGCTGCTGCTCCAAGATGGCAACAATCCTACGGTTTCCGCAGATCTGAGCGATGCCCATGTGAAATTTATAGTCGAGGGCAAAAAGCTTGTCGAAATGCTTCAATTGAGCCTCGCGGGACATTCGTTCGGAAATTCCCGCCAGATCCAACTCATCCAACTCCTTGGCAATCGCCTCAAACTCAGACAACTGTTCGTCCGTGATCCGGGAAGCCGCCAGAAATCCGGCCATGCCCTCAAGTCCAGCGCGGACGTCAATAACTTCGCAATAGTCGATGATGCTGACTTCGCGCACAAAGGTTCCTGATCGTGCGATTCGATCGACGACCCCCATGTTCGCAAGGCGGTCCAGCGCCGCACGCACGGGTGCCCGACCAAGCTTCAATCGCTGAGCCAGAGCGACCTCCCCGACGCGGCTGCCCAGCGGGATTTGACCGGTGCGAATGAGTTTGAGGATCGCACTCACGCCGGCCTCGGTCAAAGAGGATTCGCTATTTCGGACTTTTGAGTTCTGTGGCTGGATCATTCCCCGCGAATTTTAGGATCGCCCCCCAATCAGGGCAATAAAAAGCGTGACAAACAGTTACTGACATGTCAGACATCTTGGCAAATCATATACGTAGAATGACTCCAATCACCGTTGCAGTTCTTGGTGCCGGGCACCGGGGACGAGCCTATGCCGAGCAAATGGCGATGTCACCTTCGGACTTCCAGCTTGTGGCGGTTGCTGAGAGCGATGAGAGGCGAAGAGCATCATTTGCCTCTCATTATCAGCTTGGTTCCGGACAGGTTTTTGCCACGTCCGATGATTTGCTGGCCTCTTCCAGGTTATGTGACCTGGTTATTGTCGCCTTGATGGATCAAGACCACGTGAAAGCCACTGTTCATGCCCTGCGCAAGGGTTACGACGTGTTGTTGGAGAAGCCGATGGCAACAAGTTTGGAAGACTGTGAACTCATTGAACAAGTCCAGAGAGAAACGGGCCGGGTGGTGATGGTCTGCCACGTGCTGCGATATCATCATGTGCACCAGCGGGTCAAAAGCCTTTTGGAAGAAGGCCGCATCGGGAAAATCGTGAGTATTGACCATGTCGAGGCTCTTGACCCGGTGTTCTTTGCATCCATGTTTGTTCGCGGCCAGTGGCGAAACGAAGCCACGTCAACGTTTTTCCTTATGGCAAAGTGTTGTCATGATATCGACCTGATCGCCTGGTTTGCAGGGGTGGATTGCCTGCGTGTCGCATCGTTCGGGTCCCTCAGCTATTTTACGCGTCAATCCGAACCGCCCGGGGCAACAGACCGCTGCACCGACGGATGTTTGGCCGAGCGGGCCTGTCCGTTTTCCGCCATAAAGATTCACCTCGAGGGCATGCCTGCGTTGAATCCTCAAATCCAATATGCGCAATCGGAATCCGATGTGGATATGAGCCGTGTTTACAATTCCAGTCTTGGATGTGGTGACTCCCGCGAGGAGATTCTTCACGCGCTGCAACATGGAACATTTGGAAAGTGTGTGTTTCGCTCGGACAACACCGCTGTTGACCGGCAGGTTGTTGCTCTGGAATTCGATCAAGGGATCGTTGCAACATTCACGGTGACAGCGTTCAATGCGCGGATCAACCAACGGCTGACCCGGATTCACGGAACTGATGGGGTCATCACATGTGACTACAAAGGGAACTGGATTGAGGTGAAAACGTTCGGGTCAAACCAATTTGAAAGGATCGAACTTCCTGTTGTGACAGCAGGCCATGGCGGAGCCGACAAGCTCATCGTCGAGGCCCTTTCCAAAACTCTCCGGTCGCCGGTGCCCACTCCTCTCACATCCGCAAAGGCCTCGCTCGATTCACACCGGATCGTGTTTGCTGCCGAGAATGCGCGCCGAACAGGCCGGATCGTTAGTCTCTCGCGGTCACCCGCATTATGAAGAGAATTTGCCGATTGCCGGAGCGAGCCGCTTGAATGTTTCGGCATCGACCGGTTTGCAGGACCGATATCCTTCGCCGTGCTCAGCCAGGGAGTCGAGAAAAGCATCCCGCTCCGAAGTCCCTATAAAATCCAGGCCTATCAACGCGCGGCCGATACGCTCTCCGGATTGTCGGTAATTAAAATAACAAATACTGGCGCGGCCTCGAACCACTTTGTCGAGAAAATCGTGGAGAGCGCCGGGGCGTTCGTAGAAATCGAGGCGCAGGAATGCGGGGCATGACAACAAATCGCGCTGCAGGGGAATGGCCCGAAAAGCCACATCAACGGCTCCTGCGAGGTCCTGCCATGCATAACCGGCCGCATCAAGCTTGGCGGGCAGCAACTCAAGCAGAGAAGGATCCTCGGCGGTGACTGTGAAAATCGGCCAGGCTTCATCGGCTTGCTGCTTTCCATATTGAAAATCCGCGATGTTGAGACCGCCAAAACAGGTGTCGAGCAATGCGAGCATCGTACCCGGCTGTTCAGAAATGTGAATCCTCAGGGTGCGGGACGGGGCATTGGCGGCTCCTTCGGACTGGGCAATCAGACCAAGTTGAAGAAAGTCCATATTGGCTCCGGAGATGAGCATCAGGACCCGCTTTCCGGCGAGGGCCTCGCGATGTTTCATGATGACAGCAAGACCCATGGCTCCAGAGGGCTCGGAAACGCAGCGGAGGGTTTCCCACAAAATCCGGATCGCGGAACTAACCTCGGCATTGGTGACAATTTCGATGCGGTCAAAAGTTTCGCGGCAGATCTGGAAAGGGAGTGCCCCCACTTTGCTCACGGCGGTGCCATCGCAGAAGATGTCGACACCTGGCAACCTGACCGGCTCACCTGCAGCCAGTGCGGCCTGCATGCTGGCCTGGCCAACCCCTTCCACACCAATGATCTCGATCGTTGGCCAGTAGGTTTTCAGCCAACAGGACACCGAGGAAGCCATTCCACCTCCGCCAACTTGAAGATAAGCCGCATCAAAAGGACCGTGACCGGAGAGGACCACCTCATCGGCCATGGTGCCCTGACCGGCCATGACCAGCAGGTCGTCGTAGGCATGAATGTATACCGTGCCCTGGGTGCGTTCATCCTCGCGGGCCGCGGTCATCGCCTCATCATAACTGTCACCCGTCAAAATGATGCGCACAAAGTCCCCGCCGTGATGCCTCACCGCGTTCTGTTTCACCTTGGGGGTCGATCGGGGCATATAAATCCTGGCCAGAATTCCGAGGGTTTTCGCGGCGAGCGCGACACCTTGCGCGTGGTTGCCAACGGATGCGGTTACCACACCCCGGGCCGCTTCCTCAGGCGTGAGCACGGCCATCCGGTTGCAGGCTCCGCGCCATTTGTAACACTTCACCGGCGAGAGGTCCTCGCGTTTGACCCAGATCTCCGGACC
>JBGSSC010000653.1:0-2846 GCA_041737265.1 Terrimicrobiaceae bacterium
ATGCTTCCCGACTTGGTGAGCGTACCGGATTGGGACGGCGAGGTTGTTATCCAATCGATCTCGCACGAGCCTGCAGGCATGATTTTGACAGGCCAGGAGATTGTCGAGGCAATCCCTTGAGCCGGGGTGAGAATCGCCAAGGCTGCGATTGCAGCGATTGCGAAATGGATTCCGGGTTTTACTGGGGTTTTCATGGGTTTATCTGGATGCGTGGAGGCCGTTGGCCGCCGCTGTTGCTATTTCTGGAGTGGGAGTGGTGGAAATTCGGGAGAGGGCATTGCGGGCGGGGAGGGTATCCGCACGGCGAAGAGCAAACACCGCCCGCATCCGAAGGTTCAGACTCGATTCACCCAAGGCTACCGCTTCGAGCTCGGGTACCATCTGCGAGTCAAAGCGCGCAGCCAATGCCGCGGAACTCCCGCGTCCGACGGCATCCCCCGCACTGTTGAATGCCGCCACACGGGCCGCGGGATCATCCTCGGATTCGATGAGCGGGAGCAGGGAGTCCGCGGGGTTCTCGGCTTGCACAAGCAAGCCCTCATAGAGCCTTCGCCGCACGTCGGGCTCGGGCTCGACAACCAGCATACGAGCCAATTCGGAGCCAAGCTGCCCTCCGGGCTCCCGGGTGGATATCGCCCACGCAGCCATCTCGCGAACCTCAGGGTCGGCATCTGTGGCCGCCAGGTTTTGCAGCATGGGAAGGGACTCCCCGGTCGAGTTTGAGAGTGCCTCCGCTGCTGCCGACCTGAGTTCGGCAGGCACCTCCGGATCCGCCAGATAGTCACGAAATGTGTTTTCGATCACCGGGAAGGGGCAGTGGCCGAGGGCATCCAGAAGGTGTCTGTGTGTATCCTCCTCAGGAAACTCATTGAAGGCCAGGATCAGATCGTCTGCCGCGCTCTGGGAACCGATGCGCCCCAGGGCCGTTGCAGCCTTGAGCCGCAGGCTTTGAGCCTTGGTCCCGTTGTGAAGAATCCCCGCCAGAGCAGCCCGGCTGCCCTCGTCTCCAATGTTCGCCAGCCCGCGAATTCCAAACGCCACGACGTCCGGGTTGGCGCATTGAAGCAGTCCGCACGCCGCTTCCCGTCGCAATGCTTCCGGCCAGGCATCATCGTCCATAATATCGGCCAGAAGTTGAAGTCCGGCGTCGCCACCGATTCCAGCCAGACCCCGGATTGCAGCGGCGGCGTGAGCATCATCCCCGTCCTCCAACAAGGCTTCCAGCGCCCGCGCAAAAACCGTCCATCCCGCACGGGACAAAATTCGCGCGAAGGCACCTTGATTGTCCGGGGCTTCGACCAGAAACGCGGCAACCATCCGAATTGCCGAATTTGTCCCGCCCGCAACGGCCAGCGCGTTCAGAAAAACCGCGCGCTCCGACCAGGGCAACCTGTGATTCGCAAGCCCGGCCCACAGTTCCTCCAAAGAGAGTCCCTTCGTTGCCATGCGACCCACAAGATCCCCGCTTCCCGGAATGGATGGCCGGTGGTTTCTTGACAGGAATCTCCCGGCGGCATTCGCCGGCACGTCCCAGCTCGGGGGATAACCTTTTCCGGAACGATTGTGAAACACCCATGCCGTCGCCACGGCCAGAAGCACAATCGCCGCCCAGACCACCGCTTGACGCGGAAGGTTTCTTCGCCCTGCGCCCCTTAAACTGGGCATCCAAGCCTTCATACTATTTGAAACCGTCTTCGGTGTGGGATTCGTTATTGATGCTCCACGTAAGTTGTGTTTATATCCAGCATATGTAAATGTCAAGTATTATTTAGATTTATTACTTTCATTTCTTGAATGTCTTCCATTTCATCTGGCGTGAATTTTCAGAGCGGCCCTCCCGCTCGTTTTTGACGATTGCAGGTGTCGCGCTTGCGTTTTCGGCAGGTCTGTCGCTTTTTTCCATTGTTCGGGGGTTTGAACAACAGGCACGCATCAAGTATGAGGCCCGCAGGACTCATATTCTGGTTACGGGTGCGAGTGGGCGGAGTCCGATGCCGGTGTGGATCGATGAATCAACCGGGGACCGTCTTCGCTCGATGGAGGGAGTCGAGGCGGTCGCTGCGGGCCTGTGGGAGGTTCAAGAAATAGTGCCTCCGCATCCCATGGCCTTTGTGGGGTGGCCGCGGGGCTGTTACCTTTGGGAACACTTGAAGGTGGTTGAGGGGCAACTGCCGGGACCGGGGCAGGAGGCAGTCGCGCTCGGGGAGGTTGCATCGAAGATTTTAGGCCGGAAAACCGGGGATTTTGTTGAATTCCAAACGGCAGGACTGGAGGTCGTCAGGCTCCCGGTCACCGGCGTTTTCCGGAGCGTTTCCATGAATGAAAATGCGATTGCCCTGGTTGACCTGCGCGTCTTGCAGCGGCTCCTTGGAGCTGCAGGGAAAGTTAACTACTTCAACCTTCGTCTGGGTCCCGGGGTGAGCGTCGCGGGGCGCGAAAAACTGCGGGATCTCATCAGGGAAGCCCTCCCGGAGCTGCGGGTGGCAGTGGCCGGGACCGCCGAAGGATCCAACCCCGGGGTGCGCCTGGCAAGGGGATTCTCGCTGGCTTCCAGTCTGCTTGCATTGACAGTGAGTGCAACGGGGATATTCAACTCTCTGCTCATGAATGTCTCCGAGCGTTCAGCCGAGTTGGCCTGCCTGCGGGCACTCGGCTGGCGATCGGGGCGAATTGCGGTGGTCGTTCTGGCGCATGGGGCATTGATCAGTTCGTTTGGCGCTGTGCTGGGGGTTGGGCTGTCTTTTCTGATGGCGGACCTCCTGCAATTTCTGCCATTGGCGGCCGGTCGAATCGATATGGACTTCGGTGGCCCCCTCGTTCCTCTCGCGCTGGTTGTGGCACCGTTG
>JBGSSC010000722.1:0-2906 GCA_041737265.1 Terrimicrobiaceae bacterium
AACTGCGTGATTGCGTTGATCGGCGGTGGGCACCGCCACCTGCCGACCGGGGTTGAAGAACTTCCGAACCGGTTCTATCCGCAGGGCTTTCCCTCCGCAGACCGTGACCTCTTCTATAACGCACGCCTCGCCTACCAGAATCTGCTCCGCCTTGGTTACCGCAAAATTGGATTTGTTTATAGCACCTACCTCGACGACGAAGCCGATGGACGTGCCCGCTCGGGCTATCTGGTCGAGCGCTCCGCGCAGCCCGATCATGGGCGGATTCCCGTTCTGCTGCTCAACCGCTTCAAAGAGGGACGCCCGGTGGAGTTCGATGCGTGGTTCCACCAATACTCCCCGGATGCAATTCTGTGCGTGAATCCCATCGTGCGCAGCTGGGTCGAGGATCTCGGATTCAGCGTGCCCGGCGACGTGGGTCTCGCGAATCTGAACATCGTTGAAGATGTTAACGAGTGGAGCGGAATTTCCGAAAACCATGAGGCCGTGGGAGCAGCCGCAGTGGACCTCATCCTCTCCGCCCTCAGCCGCAATGAAATTGGCCTGCCTCCCCAGCCACGGAAGATCCTTGTTCCCGGCAAGTGGCTGACTGGAACCACGCTCAGAGGCTTGCCGGAGTAGTCTCTCCCGGTTCCTCGAAATCATGCAGAGGCAAATCCCTTCGGCCCCAAGGCACGGTTTTTCACGGCCGGCCGCCTTACGAGCAGGATGGCGCATTGCTCACTTTAAGCTACAAGAAAGGATTGACGGGACAGCATGAAACCGTCCCGCGCAAAGTGCGACCAAAAGGGAGCCTTGCAACCGGGGATGCAACGATATCATTTTCAGCGCATTGTCTGATGATGCCTGCCCATCACATCCTTCCGGATACGCAACGCCTCCATCAACTCTATGAAAGCAGCCTACTACACTGGAAACCGGACCATCCGCACGGAAGCGGGCAAACTTGTAACCCCCCAACCGGGTAAGGTTCGTCTGGATGTCGCATACTGCGGCATCTGCGGCACCGACATTCACATTTATCACGGAGCCATGGACAAGCGGGTCAGGTTGCCACAGATCATGGGGCACGAGATGTCGGGGACCGTGGCCGAGATCGGAGCGGGAGTGGATGGCTTCCAAATGGGGGATGTTGTTGTGGTGCGTCCTCTGGACAACCGGGGCGAGACGCCTGCCGACCGGGGCTACGGCCATATCTGCCGCAACCTCAAGTTTATGGGCATTGATTCTCCCGGTGCATTTCAAAGCTCCTGGACCGTGCCCGCATTCACCCTTCATAAGGTGCCGGCAGGTGTGGACTTGAAACTGGCAGCATTTGCCGAACCACTGGCTGTCGCGTGCCATGACGTGCGCCTTGGTGCAGTGAAGAAAGACGAGCTTGCCGTTGTACTCGGAGGAGGCCCCATCGGCATCCTGGTCGCGTTGGTGGCACGGGCTGCGGGAGCCCGGGTGATTCTATCCGAGGTTAACACCTATCGCCGCAACCTGGCGGAAAACCTTGGACTCCAAACCGTGAGCCCCGTCGAGGCGGATCTGCCAGCATTCTGTCAGGAACTCTCCGGCGGGGCCGGAGCCGACGTGGTGTTCGAAGTATCCGGAGCAAAGGCGGCTGCGCTCTCCATGACCGATCTTCTGGCCATCCGTGGCCGGATCGTGGTCGTTGCCATCCACCCCCAGCCCGTGGAAATCAATCTCTTCCAGTTTTTCTGGAAGGAATTGCAGATGCGGGGAGCGAGGGTTTACGAGAGCGAGGACTATGAAGAGGCACTACGCATGCTGGGAGAAGGGAATCTCCCGCTCGAGAAACTGATTACCAGGGTCTGTACCCTGGACGGACTCCACGACGCTTTCGAATCGCTGGAAGGCAATGCCGAAGCCATGAAAATCCTGGCAGATTGCCGGGCATGAAGGCTCCCGAGCTTTTCAGCCTGACGGGCAAGACCGCACTCGTGACTGGTTGCCGGCGCGGAATCGGGATGAGCATGGCAACAGCCCTCGCCGAAGCGGGTGCCGACATTGTCGGGGTCAGTGCCAGCATGGAGACGAACGGCGGCAGGGTGGGTGCGGCAGTGCGGGCCGCCGGACGCACCTTCACTCCCTACACCGCTGATTTCTCCGACCGGAAATCCCTCTACGCCTTCATTGCGAAAGTGACAGCCGACTTTCCCGTCATCGACATCCTCCTCAACAACGCGGGCACCATTCTCCGCAAGCCTGCTGCCGAACATCCGGATGAATTTTGGGACCAGATCATCGAGATCAACCTCAACTCGCAGTTCGTGCTCAGCCGGGAGATCGGAAAACGCATGGTCGAACGGGGAAGCGGCAAAATCATTTTTACGGCCTCCCTGCTGACATTCCAAGGGGGGCTGACCGTTCCCGGCTATGCGGCCAGCAAGGGCGGCATCGGCCAGCTCACGAAGGCACTCGCCAATGAGTGGGCTTCCCGTGGAGTCAACGTCAACGCAATTGCTCCCGGCTACATTGCCACCGATGTCACCACCGGCCTTCGCGAGGATCCGGTTCGCAGCAAACAAATTCTTGAGCGCATTCCGGCCGGCCGTTGGGGAAATCCCGACGACTTTAAAGGAGCGGCAGTTTTCCTTGCCTCTGCCGCCTCCGATTACATGCATGGAACCATCGTCACCGTCGATGGCGGTTGGATGGGAAGGTGACGTGTTCCAGCGCTTGGGACCGCAACGGTCCCATCACTCTCACCTGCCGGCCAGTGTCCCACATTAACGGCTCAGATGGATAAACCAAACATCCTTCTGATTCTCACCGATCAGCAAACGGCATCTGCTATGAGCTGCCGAATGGGAACAGGGCATCTCAGCACGCCGAACATGGATTCCCTCGCGGAGCGGGGAGTGCTGTTCGAACGGGCCTATTCTCCGCACCCGTTA
>JBGSSC010000727.1:0-21618 GCA_041737265.1 Terrimicrobiaceae bacterium
GGCCGTCCGCTCCCTTTACGAGACTCAACTCCACACCCGCCTCCGCGCTGCCAAAAACCCGCGAACCTATGAGCGCAACCTTCCGGTCCGCATCAATCTCCCGCCCACCATCCGAACCCCATCCCAACTTGTGGTTCTCTCCGGCGCCACCTGGTCCTATCAGATCCCTGCCTCCAACATTGTGGCCGCAAACACTACACCAAATTACGCCGCCACCGGCCTGCCTGCAGGTCTCTCCATCAACGCGACGACCGGCCTGATCTCGGGAAATTTACCCACCGTCTCTACAGAGACAAACTACCCCCTCAGTCTCTCGGTCAGAAATCAGGATGGCACGACCACCAAGCCCATGACCCTCACGGTCCGGCCGGCCGGCTCCCCGAAAATTCCTCTTGCGATGAGTCTTGAGGTGGACATGAACCGCACCACCCCTCTTCTTATTGGCGGCGTCCGCTCGGAAATCACCACACCGATCCCTGTTCCGATGGTCCCTGCGTCGCGTCTGCTCGCGCCCATGATCGTCCGTAAATCCTACACGTCCGACATCAACGGCATCGCCTACACGCTCGCAGACATTCCTGTTCCCGTCCGTGGTGTGCTCTCCATTGAGGGCCTCACGTCACCGGTCAACATTACCTACAACGGCTCCACAACTCTCCCGACAGCCGCTGGAGTTTACAATGTCATCGCCACACTCGATGACCCGATCTACGAAGCGAGCGCTTCCGGCCAACTCCTCATCACGAATGCGGGAGCTGTCACCGTGACACTGCAAAACACAAGCACTCCGGCAGCGGTGAATCCCGTCACTGCCACATCCACCCAATCATCGATCCCGCCCGTCATCACCTACGACGGTTCGCCAACCTTCCCGACCACGCCGGGCCAATACACCGCCAAGGCGGTTGTTGCCAACGCCGACTTCTTCGGCTCGCGAATCGCATTAATCAGCGTCGGGCGCGGCAATGCCACGCTGTCCCTCAGCAACCTCACACGCAGTTATAATGGAGCCGTGCAGAACCCCACAGTGACCACTAACCCGCCCGGCCTCACGACCCGCGTCTCGATCCATGGCCAAGGAATCCTTCCGGGCACTTATCCTGTGACAGCGTGGATTGACGATCCCACCTATTCTTACACACCGGTCACCGGCAACATGACCATCAGCGGTCTCGTGATCTCCACACCCGGCAACATGACCATAAGCGGCAACTCCGCCGGGTCCATCGTTAACTTTGATGTCAGCGCCAGCACCGATGGATTCGCCAATGACATCCCCGCCTTCGCCAGTCCGCCTGCCGGATCGCTCTTCCCCGTCGGAACGACCACCGTGAACGTGACGGCGACGGATTCCAGCAATCAAGTCTGGAACAAATCGTTTACAGTCACAGTGTTTCCGGGCCCATCCCAACTCCAGCAGATTAATCCCTCGGCGGGCGTGGACCCCGGAACCGTCGAAATTTTGTCAAATCACTCGGTTCGCATTGTGGGCGCAGGCGGAACCACCAGCGGAGGCGTAACCGCCGACCTCTGGACCGGAACGAACGATTCCAATACTTATCTTGCAATGCCGTGGCAGGGGGATGGCGTCTTCACGGCACGCCTGTCCTCGTTCACCTCGACGGACGCCTCCGCCAAGGCCGGGATCATTTTCAGGGAAACCACAAACGCCGGATCCCGCTACAGCACGATCCACCTTCTCCGCAGTGGCTCGGTGAATTTCCAGCACAAGACCGCCACCAATGGTGCCACCACCAACACGAACTTCTTCAGCGGCTCGGTCTCCGCCGTCGGCATTCCCGAGTGGATCCGGATGCACCGCCAGGGCGACACCTTCACGCTTTCGTATTCCGACAACGGCACAACCTGGACCGAGCTTTCCTCGCGCAGCAACGCCATGAGCGGCTCAACCCTCAGCGTCGGCTTCGTCGTTGCCCCGCGAACCGGCAACTCCACCGCAACGGCGACGTTTGACAACATCAGTTTCCTCGCTCTTCCCGCAGCTCCTGCAGGAGTGACCGCAACACCGGGAGCCAACTCCGTTGCTCTCGCCTGGAACGCCGTTGCCGATGCCGCCACCTACAATATCAAACGCGCCACTTCACCCGGAGGCCCTTACACAACGATTGCCGCCTCGGTCCCAGCAACCACCTACACCGACTCCACCGCCATTGCCGGCGTGCCGCTTTATTACATCGTCACCGCCTCGAACCCCGTCGGCGAAGGCCCGGCCTCCGCCGAGGTTTCTGCGGTTCCGCTTACCTCCCTGCAATCTTGGCGACAGACAAACCTCGGCACCTCCTCAAACTCCGGAAATGCTGCCGATGCTGCCGATTTCGATGGCGACGGATTCCCGAACCTCATCGAATACGCGCTGGGCACCGCCCCGGCCTCGTCCGTCTCACGGCCCAATCTGGAATCTCAAATCTCAAATTTACGATTACAAATTGCCTTCCTTCGCGCCCGGCCCGACGTGACCTATATTGTGGAGGCCACATCTGAACTTGCTGCTCCCGCCCCGTGGCCGGTCATCGCCACCAATCCCGGCACGGTAGGCCAACACGTCACGGTCACCGACCCGGACACCGCCAATCCCCGCCGGTTTCTCCGGCTTCGGGTCACCGCGCCATGAAAATACAATTCACGAGGGAATGGCGCTCGGAATGGGACCTGTCTGTTTGTCCAACACAATGAGAAGAGAATTCACACCAAGCACCTTCCGGCTTTCTCTGCTCCTCCTCTCAGCGGCAGCATCACATGCCTCGTCAGCCGACACCACGTCCACGCTTGCCGACCCGGAGGCCCTTCGCCAGTCCATCCCCGCGCTCCGCGAACAGCGACACTGGAGCGAGTTTTCCACGCCTGAACAAATCAAACTGTACGAAGGCCCCGAGACGGTTTACCCGGAGATCCCCGCCTCGTCTCACGATCTCACCGGCTTTGATCCGACGCTGCTCGGTTCGCCGGTGCCCGCACCCGGCGTGCATCCGCGCATTCTTTTCAGTCCGGAGGACATCCCGATGTTGAAGCGTCGCCTCGAACAAAGCAAAACCGGAAAAAAGGCCATCATTGAGACGCGGTTTCTTCTCGATCAGACCTTGTACAACCCAGCTTCTGACGAAGGAAAAATCTATGCCAAACTCGTCGCGGGCGACACGGCGGACATGAAGTTTCTGACCCCCGAGCCACCCAAGCAAGTCGATTCATTGGTTCTTACCACGCCGCCCCGTCATTGGTTCGAGGGATACAAACAGACCCTGCCCGACACGATCCACACTGCCTACCTGCCAAACTTGCTTGCGGCTTCCGCGTTTCAGGCCCTGCTCGATGGCGACACCAAGCGCGGGCGCGAGACTGCCGCTGCCATTGCAAATTACTACCGGCTGCGCAATCCAATCATCGACGCCTACGCAGAGGAGCAGGATCGTCAAAAACTCGCGCCGAAGGATTATTGGCGCTCAATCTTCGGTATCGCCGGTGGCAACAACCTCGCCTTTTGTTATGACCTCGCCGCACCATGGATGAACGAAGAACAACGCGACGTTTTGCGTCATGCGATCGCATCGACAACTTCCGGCCGCCTTGCTTACGGCATGAACGGTCCGGCGCGATGGGTGGAAACAAATTGGTCAGGCTGGGACCTTGAACACTACCTCACCGCCTTGGCGATTGAGGGCGAGACGGGGTATGATCCAGACATCCAGCCCGCCGCCCTCCGCACTCTGAAGGGCTATCTGCAATGGGGCATCAGCCCTCAAGGCACAATCTTCGAAAGCAATGGAAAGATCGGGGCCGGCTTCCACTACGCGATGCTCACTGCCATTGCGCTCGCCCGACGCGGCGAAAACCAACTCGGACATCCGCACCTCCGCCAACTCCCGCTCGCACAAGCGCAATCCGTGGTTCCGTCCGGAGAATACAATGTCAACAACGGCACCTGGGGCAATGCGAACTTTGCCTACGGTCACTTCTTCACCGCGTTGTATCCCGACGGGAAAATTGGCGCAGCAGGCAACTTCCTCATGCGTCAGGATCGTCCTGACCTGGCAACTTTTGATCCCGAAAACTATCAACGTTCCCTCGAAGCCAGTGTTGCCAAGCCCGCGGGCAAGCCCCTCGACAAAATCAACTGGCGCAAACTCACTCCGCTCACTCCCGCCCATACCATGGGGCCCACGCCCTACGACTGCGCTGACTGGCGGGGATCTGATGACATCGCAAAAGCCCGGGAGAGCCTCGACCTGCCCCTTGATTTCGCCGACCCGGTTCACGGCCTGTTCACTACCCGCTCGGGCTCTGACGCCGACGCGCTTTTCCTGATGTTCGAGGCGCGGTCCAACCTCTCCACCATCGGCCACCAACAACATGACGCCGGCCATTTTTACATAGCGGCCCTCGGAGAAATGTGGGGCGTCGAGGCCGGCGCAAAATCCGGGTTCTCGCATGATCACAGCAATGCACGCATCGACGGACTCGGGCTCGCTGATGTCGCGTATCCGCCCCGCGTGAAATTCCTTGGCTCCGCGATCACCGAATCCGGCGCCATTGCCACCGCCGATCTTTCCGAGGCATACAACCACGGCTGGGTCGGCCCCACCCAGTTTCAGTGGACGATCCCGGAGGCGGCCAAGTGGAAGATCAGCCCGGAGACCGACCCCGACATCGTCGCCTTTTTCCGTGGAACGCAGAAATACAAAATGCGGATCTGGGGGGACAATTATTTCAAACAAAACTGGGGACCCACAATGCAAGTCGAATCGGCCAACCCCGTGAAATCCGCATTCCGCAGCGCTGGCCTTGTGCGTGGCGTCCACCCTTATGCACTTATTCTCGACGACATCGACAAAGGTGATGGCAAAGAACACGACTTCGATTGGGTCATGCAGGTGCCCAACAGCGTCCGCCTCGCCGACATCGAATTCCCTGACGGCAACCCCGCTTCAGCCGTCCTGGTCAAGGCCGCCGGAGGGGACGGGTGGCGGATGACCGATGTGCAGAAAACCCCGGTCAGCACGCCCGCGCTCCTCGTCGTTACGCTCGACATGCCGGTCACCGCCGGGCCGCAGTTGTGGAATTTTTACAAGGCCACCGAACAACCCTTCCGTCTCGACGTGCGCACTTACACCGCCAACAAAACCAACCAAATACTGACCCGCACGCGGCTTTACCTCAGCCGGCGAGATAGGGTTTTACGTTCCCGCATCGCACTCATCCCATTCAAGACAGGGGATGCATTGCCGAAGATCACATGGGACGCCACCAAAGCGACCGCCACGCTCCAGTGGCCCAAGCAGACGGACACTCTCGTTTTCTCTCAGGCGGGGTCCGACGCCCCCTCCCGCGTCAGTGTCCTGCGCGGCGGCTCAGAAATTCTCTCCTCCGCAGCAATTCCATGATTTCATCGTCACGCAGAACGCGCTTCTCCCCCGGCATCCTTTGCCTACTGGCCTTGGCGGCGCTGGGCATTGTCCCGCTGCGGACGGCTGAGTTGTGGGATATCGACGCGCTCGCAGCGGCCCCGAAAGTTTTTCCTTCCGAGACGATCAAACCTTCGGATGACCGCATCCGCGCCCTGTTTTTTGAAGGTGCGCCTTATCGCGGAAAACCCACGCGGGTCTTTGCCTGGCTTGGGGTCCCGCGTCTGGCTCCGGGCGAGAAGGCACCGGGTATCGTCCTTCTCCATGGGGGAGGCGGCACCGCGTTTGAGTCTTGGGTGAAGACTTGGGTGGACCGTGGTTACGCGGCCATCGCGATCGATCACTTCGGCACGTTGCCGGTTCCGCCCGATGCCAAGCCGCGACCACTCAATCCCGATGGCGGCCCACCCGGTGGCAGCCTCGCCTTTTCGCAGCTTGGCGAACCGCTGCGCGACCAATGGCCGTTCCATGCCGTCACCGCCGCCATCCTCGCTCATTCGCTTCTGCGTGCGGAACCCGGAGTGGACCCGCAACATATCGGAGTCACCGGCATTTCGTGGGGCGGTTACCTCACATGCGTCTTGGCCGGATTGGATTCGCGCCTTCGCTTTGCCATTCCGGTGTATGGATGCGGTTACTACGCCGACACCACCTTCGCCGGGTCATTGGCCAAACTGCCACCCGCCCAATCGGCCTTGTGGTTCAGCCAATGGGATGCCGCCAACTACCTGCCGTCTGTTCGTGTGCCGATGCTGTGGGTCAATGGCACCAACGACAATTTCTTCTGGCTGCCAGCCTGGCAGAAAAGCTACCGCTCGACCTCGTCGTCACACCGCACATTGGCTCTGCGCGTCAACATGCGGCACGATCACCCGCCCGCCGGTGACCCTCCTGAAGTGCTCGCGCTTGCCGACAGTATCGTGCGTGGTGGAACCCCGATGGCTGAGGTTAAGGAGATGAAACGTGAGGGCGAAGCGCTCACGGTAGCCTATCAGTCGGTCCGTCCGATCGTTCGTGCGGAATTGAACTATAGCGTGGAATCCGAAGTTCCGTGGAAACAACGCAAGTGGATCACCGTCCCCGCCAGTGTGAGCCCCTCCGCCGTCACTGCGCGACTCCCCGCAGATGCGAGAGTGTATTTCCTCAACCTCATCGATGACCGTGGCTGCCTTGTCAGCACTGAACACGCGGTCGTCGCTCCTGCCCACGGCACATCCACCCCGCCTTGATAACATCAACCAGTTCAACTAAACTTATGAAATGGAGACCATCACCGTTGGAGCCGTTGAGGCCAAAATGCATCTGCCAAAACTGCTGGACGCTGTCGGGGCGGGCAAGCGTGTGGTTATCACGCGTCATGGCAAGCCTGCAGCGGAGTTGCTCGCACCTACTCCTGTTAAGCGTCCAAAACTCGGCTGCGCCAAGGGGCCGGGGTTTTACATGGCCCCGGATTTTGACGAGCCATTGGAATGCTTCAAAGAATACATGTGATCTAGCTGATCAACACCGATCGGTGGATTGGCTTTCTCTAGGGAAAGGAAGATTTCATCGTGGAAGTAAACTCCCGGATGCGCTCATTTTCAGAGGCGGGGATCAAGCTAGTGCTTGGGGAGGTTCGCCGGGCTTGGTGAATTGGTTTGCGCTTCGAAGCACGGCATTGATGTGGCTCTTGGTGTTAGCCTGTCCTGCGGTTGCTGCGGAGAGAACCCCGGAGAATCAGGTTTTTCAATTTGTATGGTCCGGGGAATCCACGCCTCCGGATGGGCTGCCATCGCGCAAAGCTTCGCTTTATCTTTGGATTCCTGAAAAATGCGAACGCCTGCGCGGGTTGGTGATTCTGGGCAATAATGTTCCCGAGCATATGCTGGTTGGGCATGAAGCAATTCGCGAGGCCTGTCGGCGGAACGATCTCGGCCTGATCTGGTCAGTGCCGACGTTCTGGAATTTTGCCAAGGGCTACAAAGGCCGTGATGACGTTCAGGCCGCCTTTCTGAACGAGCTTTTAAAGGGGCTCGCCGGGGTCTCGGGCTATGAGGAAGTCGCGACCGTGCCATGGCTGCCGATTGGAGAATCCGGACATCTCCTGATGGTTGTCGGGCTGCTCGATGAACGTCCGGAACGTTGCATTGCGGGCATTTGTGTGAAGAATCCGCACTACCCGGTCAGCAACCGCAATGTCCCCTTGCTCTGGACGCTCGGCACGGGTCAGGAGTGGGGACAGAAGGATGGGGACCTTCGTGAAAGCTGGGACTCGGCACCAGGGAGTTTTGTGAACTGGGGACGCGGACGCGAAGGGGTCAAATGGCCGCTTAGCATCATCATCGAACCCGGCACCGGGCATTTTTATTGTTCGGATGCCATGACCGAATACTTCGGCGAATACATTGATGCGGCTGTGATTGCCCGCCTTGGGCCGGAGGGTCTGGTGCCAACCGATCTGGATACCGGCTATGTCGCCCATCTGCCCATGCCAGGCATCGCCGATGAGCCACCGGTGGCCTACTCCGAAGCGACTCCGGATCAACGCAAAGGGGCTTGGTTTTTCACGGAAAAACTTGCCGCCGCAGCTCAGAAGATTTCCCGGGCCAACTGGGAAGCCGCAACGTCCTTGCCAGGGTTCATTGCCGGCGAAGGAACCACCGTGAAGCCGTTCAGCTTCAACTCGGTGACGGAAGTAACCGTGACGACTGACAGCGTGTTTGATGTGAAGGCGGAGTTTCTGCCCGCCATTCCAGAAGGTTTCAAAGCGGCCGGAGCACCCCTGGCCAAGCCTGCCATCACGCCAGCCGTAGAATGGATTTGCGGGCCGTATGCGCCAACCGGCGACGGACGATTCCGCATCTCGCTCGACCGCACATGGAAAACCGGAGCCGCCTCTTACATCATTGCAAAGAGCGATGGCAATGCGAGCACACGCCCGGCCGTTCAGCCCGCCGCGGTGAAACTTCTGGAAAACAAAGACGGTGCGCCGCAGCAGATCGCGTTTGAGCCAATTGGGAGTCTAAAGGTCGGTGCCTCGCCGGTTCCCCTGCGGGCGACGTCGGATTCGGGCCTGCCCGTCGAATTCAGCGTCATTGCAGGCCCTGCTGTGATCCGGGACGGAAAGCTTGAACTCACCCCCATCCCGCCACGATCCAATCTCCCAGTAGAGATCAAAATCGCGGCATGGCAATGGGGCCGTGCGTCTGAGCCAAAGGTCAAAACGGCAGAGATAGCCTATCAAAGCATTTTTGTTGGAATGCCATGACTCACTGAATGAAAATCCTCATCCTTCTAGCAACGATTGCTGGCGCCCAACTCACCGCCGGCCAGCCCTCAGACCTTGTCGCGCTCAACCCGGCAGCACCAAATTTTGTGACGACTTTTGATGCCTCCTCCGGCACAGTGATTTTCAACGAGACGATTCCCACCTATGGCCAGATGACTGCTGTTAGCAGCAAAGAGCCTGATGACCATTCCTATTCCCATCGTGGCTCGGAGGAGGTTTACGGAATAGGAGCTGATCTTAAAAATCCATGAACACGGGCCGTGCCTAAGCTTTTGACCAACTCGATTCACACCCTACCAAAACCATGAAAACCCTCCCTCAATTTTTTTCATTAGTCGCACTTTTTCTTGCCCTCCACCCGGTATCGGCAGCGGAATTCGCTCCGGTTTTTACCTCCCACGCGGTTCTTCAGCGTGGACAACCGGTCACAGTCTGGGGGACCGGACGCGATGGGGAATCGGTCACCATCGAAATCCTTGGAAAGTCTGTGACCACAGAAGTGAAAAACGGTCACTGGAAAGTTGAGATTCCTCCCCTTCCCGCCTCGGCCAGCACCACGCTCAGGCTGCGCTCCGACCGCGAGGTGATGTTGGAAGACATTGCTGTGGGGGAAGTCTGGATTTGTGGGGGCCAGTCCAACATGGAATGGCGGCTGAACCAGTGTGCGCCGCACACCGACGAACTCCTTGCGACCGCTAACAATCCCCTCATCCGCCAAATCAAGTTGCCCCTGCGGGCCTATGCCGGAGATCCGCTGGCCAACATGGAATGGAAGCCATTCGACAAGGCTTCCGCACCCTTCTTCAGCGCCGTGGCTTATTACTTTGCGTATGAGCTGCAGAAAAAGCTGGATGTCCCGATCGGCATCGTCAATTGCGGGTTTGGTGGCACGCCGATCGAGGCATGGATGAGCCGCGAGGCGATCACTTCAGCCGGGCAAGAGGCGCTTTTGACGGAAGATACCAAAAAGGCCGCTGCCTATGCGTCCCGCGAGGCTTACGAGGAGGCGTGGCAAAATTACGTCACTACTAAAAAAACATGGGAGGAAAGAAAGAAAGCCGGCGCAACCCCGGAGGAGTTGGGACCGCAACCTAACGAACCCTACGGCCTCCGCACCAAGTCCCGCCCCGGCACTCTGAGGGAGTCGATGCTTGCGCTCGTCACGCCCTATACTGCCTGCGGGATGCTTTGGTATCAGGGCGAAAATAATGCCGGACATCCTGAGCCCTATGCGTCCCTTCTTAAGGAATTCATGACGTCCTGCCGCACCGATTGGTCTCGGCCCGACTGGCCATTTTTCATCGGACAACTCTCCTCGCCCACCGTCAACTGGCCGGACCACGAGGATCCTTATGCACGGTTGCGGGACGCGCAGCGCGCCGTTGCTTCCGCCGATCCCCACTCGGGTCTGGTGGTCACGCTTGACCACGGCGAACGCGGCAACGTCCATCCGATCCAGAAACAGCCGGTCGGCGAACGCTTCGCACGACTCGCGCTCGCCCGCGCTTACAGTCAAACCGGCTTCGCCGCGCAGAGCCCGGTCGCTCAATCCGTCACCCGGGAGGGCGAGTCGCTCGTCGTCCGCTTTGTTGAGCTGCCCGGCACGCTGGTTGTCAGCGACCCGGCGCTTCCCACACTGGAAGCGCAAGCAGCTGATGGTTCCTGGATGCCCGCTGCGGGCGAGATCGCTCCCAATGGCCGCGACCTCCGGATCACCCCACCCGCCGGAAGCCATCCCGTCAAGGCCGTCCGCTACGCCTGGCGGAACTTTTGTCCACTCACACTCTCCACGGACGAGGGGCTCCCTGTCAGCCCGTGGCTCCTGCCTGTCACCCCCTAACCCATCCTTTCCATGCGACCGTCATCCTCTCAACCTCCTGCCTGGTGGCAAGACGCCCGCTTCGGACTTTTTATCCACTGGGGCGTATACGCGGTTCCCGCCGGCGTTCATGCCGGCCGCCACATTGCCGGGGCCAGCGAATGGCTCATGCACTCCGCAGAGATCCCGATTGCCGAATACAAGGCCTACGCCGCAGGCTTCACCGCCGAACACTATGACCCCGATGCCTGGGTCCGCGCTGCGATTGATGCCGGCATGGGCTATGTCGTCATCGGTGCCAAACACCACGATGGCTTTGCCCTCTTCGAAACCAAAGTTACGGATTGGAACGCGAAGGACGCCACCCCGGCCGCACGCGACGTCCTGAGGCCGCTTGTTGAAGCCTGCCGCCGCGTCGGTCTGCCCATCGGTTTTTACTATTCCCAAGCACAGGATTGGATCAATGGAGGTGCCAATTACGCGGGCAATTGGGATCCTGCCCAGGATCGGGATTTGGACGAATATCTCGACCAAACGGCCATCCCACAAATCCGGGAACTTCTGACCCACTACGGCCCCGGCGTGCCGGCCTGTCTCTGGTGGGACACGCCCGCCAAGATGACCATCGGGCGTGCCACACGTGTGGACGAGGCAGTGCAGGCGCTCGCTCCCGGCATCCTCCAAAACGATCGGCTCGGTGATGGTCACGCCGGCCACTTTGACACCCCCGAACAACGAATCCCCGCCAATCGTCCACCGCGGGCTTGGGAAACCTGTATGACCACCAACGAGTCCTGGGGATTCAACTTGCACGATCATGATTGGAAACCGCCAGCCCTCCTCATCCGCCAACTCTGCGAAGTCGTTTCGCAGGGTGGCAACTACCTCCTGAACATTGGTCCAAGGGCCGACGGTAGCATCCCGGAGCCAACGACCGAAGCCCTGCGCGTGATCGGCAAATGGATGCGGGTCAACGGCGCAGCCATTCGCGGGGCTGACGCCGGCCCCTTCCCACATCGCTTGCCCTGGGGCTTTGCCACAACGCGGGGCAACTGCATTTATCTGCTTGTCGAAAAATGGCCCATGGATGGATGCCTGTCCGTTCCGCTGCTCGACGTGCCCAAGTCCGCCTCTTTGCTCGCGAAGCCCGATACCACGCTTGCTATCGGGGCCGTGGCGGAAGGCAGCTTTATTCTTCACCTCCCCGCTGCCGCACCCGATGCAGCGGTCAGCGTGGTGGAACTTCGATACAAAACCGCACCTCGACCCGGGGCGGTTCCTCCGCGGCCCCGCCCGCCCATCATCCCTCAACCCGCTGACGGAGCCCTCTCGCTCAGCGCTGCCGAGGCCGAGGTCATAGGCGACCACCTCGCACTTCACGCGGGCTCAATCCCGGAGCTTGGCTGCTGGACCTCGCTGGACTCCTGGCCGCTCTGGCGGGTGCAATTCCACCGCAGGGGCAACTACCGCGTCGAGCTGGAATACGCGGTCCCCCGTCATCGTCAGGGCACCCTCGCCGAGGTGGAGCTCGGGGACCAGGCCCTTCCCCTCACCGTTGGAGGCACCGGAGGTTGGGGTGAATATGTCCGCGCCGATGTTGGAGTGGTTTATCTTGTCCCGCATAACGAACTCCCCGTACGGGTTTTGCCAAAGTCCATCCCGGTCGGTGCCGTCATGAATCTCCGCGCTGTTCACCTGACACCTGTCGCAGCGGCAGCATGCTGACATTCCCCACGTGCACAATCCCGCAACGCGCCGCGCCTGGCGCGTCCTCCTCCTAATCAGAAGAGCGCGGTTTGCCAACCGACTTTTCCCTTCATAAGACGGACTCCCCGGCGAGGTATCCCCCCAACTGTTTATCGACTGGACTGCCACTCAGGGCAAAATATTGCCATTGGCATCCAGCAGGTCCCCGAGCACGATAATTTGACCAACCGAAAACGCGTTGTCCTTGTATTTGTCCGGGTTGTTTCGGAAATCCGCATCGGTTTTCTTCTTTGCCAGCAGCTCTTCTTTTGGCGGCACCTCATCGGTGAGTGTCCATGTGACGGTGTGTTTTCCATAGGGCACCGCTGGAAGCGGAGAACCCACATACACATGCTGATTGGCATACACGGTGAAGAGGGATTTTTTCTGCGGGGGTTTGTCATCCATTTGAACCATCACAATCCCCGAATCCGGACCTTCCATGCCTTTGAATCCAATATGAGTTCCCTCAAAATGCACGGTCATTTTCGAGCCCGGTGTTGAGGTGCGGTAAAGCACGGGAAACCACTCATAAAATTTTTTCCCGAACCGGCGACAGGGGGGACCGTCGGCAGCAGTGAGCTTTGTCCATTCGCCCGAGAATTCCGCACGGCCATCCGCCGCAATCGTTTTGGCCTTTTCCCAGGGAAGGGGCGAGAGTGGTTCAGGAAGAGTTCGAGGCGCACCATCATCAGATGAAATTAGCGCCAGCGACTGGAGACCTCGCACGGCGGCTTCTCCATTCATTTTATGACCCAGCTCGCTGGGATGACTCCCGTCATTGCTGAAGATGATTTTCCCGTCATCCGTCAGCCCGGTGTCCGTCTTGGGAGCCTGATGGACCAGTTTCCCGTCCGCAAAAAGTTTTGCCGCTTCGATGCCCATATGGATCGAGGGCAAATTGTAGTGGGAGGCCACCCGCTCGTGAAGGGAGATGGAATTTGAGCAAAGGCCTTGGTTGGCCTTTTCAAGCGACTCGGCTGTGACGGTGTAAACAAAACAAATATCTGTGTCAGGGTTCGCCTTTCGCAGCTTGCGAATAAGGCCCTCCAGTGCCCCGGTGACCTCCTCGGGACGGTCGCGAACGTCACTTCCATCGTTCAAAGAAAACTCGATAAAGACGACATCCGGCTTTTTTGAAACCAAGTCAGCATCCGCGCGAAAAACTCCAACCAACGACCCCGACCCTCCGACACTGGCGTTCAGAAGTTCCAACTTTGCAGTGGGATAGGCTTGGCCCATCCAGTCGAACGTGGCATTTCGCCACCCCGGGCCGGAAGTGATGCTGCCCCCGTAATATCCCACCGTAACCGGCTGGCCATTTTTTAACTTTGCAAAAAAACGGGGCAACCCTCCCCGCGCCTGCACCTCGGCGGCAGGCATGGGGCCGGTCGGGGAAATGGCCTTGGCAGCCTCTGCATTTGCGGCGGTGTAATCTTTTTCGTGCCCCACGATCTCTGGAGTTGGCGTCAGTGGTGGATTTGTCTCTGCATGAAGCCAGGTTCCGGAGCAAACAAAGACGATGACAGCAAGAAGAACGCGCGTGATTTTCATGGGGGGAGAACAAGAAGGTTTTGAAGAGAAGGCCCGCAAACATATCAGCAATAAATTGCAAAATATAGCACATCAATACTTTTTTTTGCTGCAAATTAAGTTTATCAGAATGAACATCTGGTAAGAATTAAATCTCAGTGAGTTTTTCGACTTGAGGATGCGGGATCACTCTTTCTCCAAGCCCCACCACTCCGATACGAAGGCTACCTGCCGGATCAAGACCGAGGAAAACACCTTCCAACGGATGTTCGTTGTGCAAGTTAAGGCGAACGGGACATTGTCGCCACCGCTCGTTGAGGGACGCAATCACGAGTGCCAAACCCCGCGCAGGGAGATCGGCATGAGCCTCGGCGATGGCGTCCAGGCACAGGACCAGCAACTCCATCCGGGAGGGTGGATTTTCCAGAACATCCGCCAACCGTGAAGCCGTGAGTTTCAGTCCGGGATCCACCTCCCAGGGTCGATTTTGCAGGTTGATTCCCAGGCCAACGGTCAGGGTCCCGTGGACTCCCTGCTCAATGAGCAGGCCGCCGATTTTTTTGGAGCCGGCCATCAAATCATTCGGCCATCGGAGGCGGGCTCCTGGAACTCCGAGTTTCTCAAGCATAGGAAGAAGATGAAGTCCCACCGCCAGCGAGAAACCATTCCATGTCGAGAGGTTGCCTTCCGCAGGCACGACCGCAGAAAGCCAGAGGCCGCCCTGACCGGAACGGAAAGCCCGCCCAAAGCGTCCACGGCCCTGGGTTTGTTGGGCGGTGATCACGGCAGACCAGGCTGGAAGGCTCGATGCCAAATCATTTGTGGAAGAAACAATTTCATGGGATTGAACCCTCCACCCGGCGGCACCAGCCATAAACATCTTTGCGAGAGTTTCGGAATTTTCCACAACCGCGGTTACCTAAGAGTTGCGAAAGGCACACGGCTCCGGGGATTGCCGAAACAGTGACAAAAATTTCATTGAAGGATTTTTCCGTGTTGAAGTTTGCAAGACTACAAAATTCCGAGGCCCTTCAGGACAGAGAGCATGATAGCTGCCGCCATCACTGATCCGACCTGACCGCCGGTGTTGGCCGCCATGGCATGCATGAGAAGGAAGTTGTGCTTATTCCACCGCTGCCCTTCGTTTTGTACCAGCCGGGCCGCCATGGGATAGGCCGAGATGCCCGCCGCACCTACCAGGGGGTTCACTTTGCCTCCTGACAGCCAATACCAGATTTTCCCCAAAAGCAGTCCACCAACCGTGTCCGTGACAATGGCGACTAATCCCAATCCAAACACCATGAGGGTCTCGCGTGTGAGAAACTGTGCTCCCGCCATGGTTCCCCCGATGGCTAATCCGAGAAAAAGGGTCGAAACGTTGGCAATTTCATTTTCTGCAGCTCCACAGAGACGCTGAACCACACCGGTCATTTTCATGAAGTTTCCCAGCATGATCATACCCATCAAAGGAAGACCCTGTGGAGCGATCACGCCGGTGATGACGACAACCACAATGGGAAAGGCAATGAGGGCGCCCTTGGAGACTTTGCCCTTCGGACTTGGCATCTTGACTTCCCTTTCACGCCGGGTCGTCATCAGGCGCATGATCGGTGGTTGGATCACCGGCACAAGTGCCATGTAGGAATAAGCTGCCACCGCCAGGGCCCCCACCATGGCCGTTGGGATCTGCCCCTTGCCGGCAAAGAGGTTCGAAACATAAATAACCGTGGGGCCATCGCAGGCTCCAATGGCGGCCACGGAAACGGCTTCCGCCTTGGAAAACCCGAGGGCCAGAGCCAGCAGGAGGGTTAGAAAGATTCCGATTTGACCGGCCGCACCAAAGAGCAGGAGGCGGGGATTTGCGAGAAGCGGCGTAAAATCGGTCATGGACCCGATGCCAACAAAGATGAGCAAAGGGAAAAGTTCATTTCCGATGCCAAAGTTATACAGGGTTTTTAGAATACCCCCGTCATCCATCACCTCGCTGAGAGGAAGATTCACGAGGAGGCAGCCAAAGGCGATGGGAAGGAGCAGGAGCGGCTCAACCCCTTTCCAGATCGCCAGATAAAACATCCCCACCGCCACGGCAATCATGATGAGATTCGGCCCACCACTGCTCAGCATAAACCGGAACCCCTCCGTGAGAGCTCCCAACCCTCCAAGAATTGCCTCAATCATTTTTCCTCCTCCTCTTTAACCGGAAAAATTGCGGTGAGGGCCTGAATAATCAGGGCCATGATGAACAGCGTGAGCAGAGTACCCCCCATTCCCACAATGAGAAGGGTGAGGCCGAAGGTGAGATTATCCATAGGTTTTAGATGTGATCTCCCCCGGGCGGGACGGAATTTCCATTCGAGGCCGGGGGGCGGGTTTTGTTATGCCAGACCGAGAGCACGATGGAAACCGTGAGTGCGGTGGCAATGACGAAGAGCGAGACAAAGGTGTGGAGTTTAAACCATTCTTCTGCGGGTTGCCAGATACCAACGATCATTTTGAGGCCGATAAACAGAAGGATGATGCTCACACCATGTTTGAGGAACACGAACATGCCCATCACCCCTCTCAGCGCAAAAAAGAGCGAGTTTAACCCGAGGACTGCAAAAACGTTGGAGGTCAGGACAACAAACGGATCTTCGCTGATTCCCATGATGGCGGGAATCGAATCGAGAGCAAAGAGAACGTCCGTGCTTCCTATGACCAGGAACACCAAAAAAAGCGGGGTGATGCAAAGCCTGTCATTATAACGAACGATCAGCCGACGGCTATCTGGCCCCTCATCGTGGACCGTGAGAAACTTCGAGGCCAGGCGATGAAGCAGGTTCTTGGTGGGGTCCACATTTTCGGACTCTTCTGCAGTGAGCATTTTCCATGCGGTCCAGATCAAAATGGCGCCAAAGACATAGAGCAGCCAATGGAACTTTTGAACCAGGGCAATTCCAAAAAGTATGAAGACGATTCTGAGCAGAATCGAAAGATAGATCCCGAGTTTGATGAGCTTGGGTTGAGCAATATCCGGCACACCCATCAGCGAAAAGATCAGGATAAAGACAAAGAGATTATCCACCGAAAGCGAGTATTCGGTGAGGTAGCCGGCAATATAGAGAGGAGCCAGTTCCGAGCCCTCGGGATGCAGAAAAAAGATCATCACTCCAAAGCCGAGCGCAACACAAACCCATAGGCCGGTCCACCGGAGTGAGGAAGAGACCCCCACCGGACTGTGACGGTGCGTGATGACAAATAAGTCCAGCGCGGAGACCCCGATAGCAAGGCACCAAAAGAGCAGCCAGAGCCAGGAGACAGAATTCATCGGAAGCGATGGGAATCAAAGACCTGACGGGATGACTTACGATAGCTGATCAAATGGGAATGATGACAAAATCGAAAGGTTTGATTTTGCCCAGGGAATTGCCCGCAGCAGGCAAGGACAATCAAAAGATGAAGTCCTTGGGCCGGCAAATTCCAGCCGCCATCAGATTGGTCATTATGTGCCATGCGTGCTTTCAAATCTATCTGAGTGTGGCAATATAGTAACCTGCGATAACAGCCGTTCCGATCACGCCGGCAACATTCGGGCCCATGGCATGCATGAGAAGAAAGTTGTTGGGGTCCTCGCGCTGGCCTTCCACTTGGGAGACACGGGCAGCCATGGGCACAGCCGAAACCCCGGCAGACCCGATCAGCGGGTTGATTTTCTCAGGAAGAAAAAGGTTCAGAAACTTGGCCATGATGACGCCGGAGGCCGTTGACACAGAAAAGGCACAAACCCCAAGTCCGATAATGAGAAGGGTTTCCTTTTGAAGAAAGCGCTCACCGGTCATGGTGATTCCCACCGAGGTTCCAAGGAAGATGGTGATAATGTTGATAATTTCATTTTGCGAGGCTTTCACCAGACGGTCGGTGACCCCGCACTCGCGGAGAAAGTTTCCGAGCATGAGCATGCCAATCAGAGAAGCCGCGGCAGGAACGAGCAGAATGCAAAGAATTGTCACCAAAAGGCAGAAGACCAGTTTTTCAAGTTTGCCCACCCGACGCAACGATCTCATGCGAATGAGCCGCTCTCGTTTGGTGGTGAGAGCCCTCATGATTGGAGGTTGAATCAGAGGCACCAAGGCCATGTAGCTGTAGGCTGCGACGGCGATGGCCGGGAGCAGATGCGGCGCAAGTTTGGCAGACAGAAAGATTGCGGTTGGTCCATCTGCTCCGCCGATGATTCCGATGGCGGCACTTTCCCCCGCAGAAAACCCGAGAAGAGTGGCACAGAGAAATGTCACGGCCACACCAAATTGGGCGGCCGCACCGAGCAGAAGGGTCAGAGGACGCGCAAGAAGGGGGCCAAAGTCCGTGAGAGCGCCGACACCTAGAAAAATCAGAGGAGGGAAAAGCTCCCATTCAATTCCACGGGAAATGTAATAGAAGAGGCCTCCTGGTTCCCGACTGAAGATGGTTGCCATGGTTTGGCCCTCAAAGAGGATGTCACCGGGAGTGGCTGAGAGTTCTGTGATCTGGCCGTGAGAAGAGGCTCTTAGGGGTTCCTCAGACTCGGAGCGCTTGCTTTGCATCGTGGCAAGAAGGTCACCAACCTGCACATGGTCTCCGGGTTTGACCTTCCAGCTTAGCAGAGTTCCATGGATTGGGCTCATCACAGGACCCGCCGGAGTGCTGACCAGGGCCGGAGCAGGCAAATTGGCAAGGAGCGCACCAAAGGCAATGGGAACGAGAAGCAGAGGCTCGAATCCCTTGTAAACAGCAAGATAAAACAGGACAGCACAGACGGCCCACATCACAGGCATTTGCCATGTGACATCCGGGAAACCGGTGAGTTTGAAGAAATCAAAAAAATCTTGGATCATTCTTGGGGGGTTAGCGAAAGGTGTGGGATTGAAAAATTTGGCGTCGTCCCTCGAGGGACCATGCTTGAATTTGCGGGTTCCGCTCAGGATGCATTTCGAGGATGCGATGGGGACTTCGCAGGGCGACATGCACGGCGGCGGAAATCACAGCACGAACTTCCATGGGAATTTCTTCGCCGGACCCGACAGAAAATGTTTTATGTGTTGAGAGGGCAGCATTTCTGCGCTGGAAGAGGGCAAGAAGGCGGGCAATCACCCAGACAAAAACGGCCAGGCCGCCAAGGGATAGCATCACAATTGCCACCCCAACGGTCTGGTATTTCAAGTTGTCAATGATGTTCGACTGCCCGGAAACAGAGACAGCAGCACTGGAGAGCAGGGGATACATGGGGTTATTTATTCAGGCTTTGAGATTTGGTAAAAGCGAGGGCCTGCGAAGGAAGAATTTCCTGGGCTTGAAGCATGCAGATTCAGGTTGGCAAACATGCACATCTTCTCAACGCACGGTCTCTGGTATCGAACACACCCGGCGTGCAATGCCCACTTCAGCGCGAGGCACCAGAAGAGCAGCCAGAGCCAGGAAACAGAATTCATCGGAAGCGATGGGAATCAAAGACCTGACGGCGCCCCTCACGGGACCAGATCAGACTAGGCACCGGGGAGATGGCGACAACACGGTGGCGGGAACCAAGAGTTGCAAATATGGCCGCGGCGATGGCGGCCCGGACTTGCGGGGGAATCTCTCGCGGTGAAGAGATGGACGTTCCCTCTTTCGGAGATCCCAGAGCTGAGGGTGCTCCCGGCGAGGATCGTTTCAACGCATTCACCTCAGACCGAAGAGTGAGGACACTTCTTGCCAGAAGGATAAGCCCCACAACGGCCAGTATCAGAACCGCTGTTTCCGTTGCAACAATCGGTGCCTCCGCGGACATGCCCAGCAAGTAGAACGTCATCGCCAGTGGAGATTACTGAACAACAATCAGAGCCTGCCCCTCTTCAACAGCCTCTCCGGACGCAATGAGAATTTCTCTCACCGTTCCGGCGCCGTGAGCAAACACGATCGTATTCATTTTCATGGCCTCAAGGGTCACCAGCTTGTCACCTTCCGCGACCACTTGGCCCACGGTGCAATCGATGGACACCACGCGACCCGACAGCGGACAGGCGACGATGCCTTCCCCGGTTGCGGGGGCAGCGGCTCTGGGAGCCTGGGTGGTCACAGGAGACGCGACATTTGAACTTGAAACAGGTGCGGCAGGAGCCGGAGAGGCCGCCTGACCGCCCCCCTCGATTTCTTCCACAACCACATCGTAGGCTTTGCCATCAACGGTTACTCTCAGTTTTTTCATATTTTTTTAGTATTAATAGGACAGGTGAACGCTAGTGGCCAAGTCCATAATCGGGCCAATGAATTCCGCGCATGTCGCCGGTTTTCAAAAATTGCTCATGCATGGCAAAAGCTGCAGAGAGGGATTGTGGAACGTGCCCGGCCTTGGTGTGCTCGAAGTAGGCCAGCAATTGGGGCCGGAAATCCGCGTGGGCGCAGTTGTTGACAATGAGTTCAGCGCGTTCGGTCGGGGTTTTGGCGCGGAGGTCGGCGATCCCCTGCTCGGTCACAACAACCTGCACGGAGTGTTCACTGTGATCCATGTGACTGACGAGGGGAACGATCGGGCTGATTTTTCCACCCTTGGCAAGTGACGGGCAGGTGAAGATCGAGATGTAACCATTGCGCGTGAAGTCGCCCGAGCCACCAATTCCATTCATCATGGAGGAGCCCATCACATGGGTGGAGTTCACATTGCCGAAAACATCCACTTCGATGGCGGTGTTGATGGTGATAATGCCCAGACGTCGGACCATTTCGGGGTTGTTGGTGATTTCCTGGGGCCGGAGGAGGATTCGGGATTTAAAAAACTCCAGATCGTCATAGACCTCTTTGAGAACACCGGGGCTGACCGTGAGGGAGGTGCCTGTGGCAAACTTGCATTTGCCTTTGCGGATGAGCGCGATGACCGAGTCCTGGATGACTTCGGAAAACATTTCGAAAGCCGGGATGTCAGGATGCTCTCCCAGAGCGGCGAGTACGGCATTGGCGATATTGCCGACTCCGGATTGCAGAGGCAGAAATTCCGGGGGAATGCGGCCGGCGCGGATTTCCGCTGCGAGGAACTCCGCGACATTTTCCCCGATTTTTTGGGTGGTGGGATCTGCGGGATCGAAGCCGCCGACTTCATCCGGGAGATTGGTTTCGACGATGCCGACAATTTTGTCAGGGTCGACCTGGATGTAGGGGGTTCCGATACGGTCCGAGCAATTGAGCAAGGGAATCGGCTGACGGTGCGGGGGATCGAGGGGTTCGTAGATATCGTGAATTCCTGCGAGTTCCGGCGGATGGAACCTGTTCAATTCGACAAGAATTTTTTTGGCGCTGTGACAAAACGTTGGAGAGGCGCCGACCGAGGTGGTCGGAATTATTTTCCCGTCCTCAGAGACATCGGATGCTTCCACGATGGCCCAATCAAAATCCCCGAGGAATCCGTAGCGCACGGCCTGGGGAAGCGTGGAAAGGTGCATATCAAAGAAGCGGGTCTGACCGGCATTGATGGCATTGCGGAGGTGTTTGTTGGATTGGTACGGAGTGCGCCATGCGATGGCGTCCGCGAGGGCCAGTTGTCCATCCAAGGAGTCTCCTGTGGAGGCTCCCGTGACAACACCGACCTTGAGAGACCGTCCGGCGGCATGTTCCGCTTTGGCCCGTTCGGCAAGGGCGGTCGGGATCGCTTTGGCAGCACCGGCAGGAGTGAACCCGCTGAAGCCGATCGTGTCGCCGTTATTAATCAGAGCCGCAGCCTCTCGGGCAGTCAGGTATTTGTCTTTCAGTGGCATGTTGGGTTTTCGAGGGGGGTGTTGGAAGTCTTAAGGTGGATCGTCATTTCCAGGGGGCAATGATCGGTGGGGTTTGTGGTTTATGGAATTTGTTCA
>JBGSSC010000748.1:0-5391 GCA_041737265.1 Terrimicrobiaceae bacterium
CGCGGCTTCGTTGGCAGGCATCTCGGGCCCTTCTTTATCGAAGCGGCGATCGAGAATATCGAAGTGGGCTTCGATGACGTAGGCGACATCGCGCAGGAGGGTGGATGCGCGCTGCTGGCGTTCGTCTTCGATGAGGATCCCTATGGCTGGGACGGACTCCCCTTTCATGGTGGCGGCCGTCGGGGCAGTGGCCTTCGAGCCAACCTCATTGCGGCGGATATTGGTGAAGCGGATGGGCTTGAGGACGTGGATGCGGTCAATGACCCACCGGATCTGTGGCTTCCAGTAGATGGCCTCGAGGATGCCCCGCGCGGCGGAGGGGGTGATCACATCATAGGAGACGCGCTCGACCTTCATTTCGGGGCGGGTGAAACAGGCGAAGTCGCCGGAGAGGTGGAGTTTTACAGAAGGCATGATTTCAAAATGATCGCGCTATGAATGCACGGGGTTAAATTGTTGGCATGAAAACGATGACAATTCGGGATGTTCCGGAAGAACTGCACGCAGCGCTGAAGGAGCGGGCGCAGCAAAACCGGCGCAGCGTGAACCAGCAGGTGATCGCCGATTTGAGCCGATGTGGCAGGGTAGAAACCGACGGGGATCGATCCGATCGCGTGGAGGAGGAAGTTCGTATTGCGGCCGCTCTGAGAAGCCGCGCAACCGGGTTTCTGACCGCCGCGGAGATCGATGCAGCGAAAGGAGACGGGAGGGCTTGAGAGGGATGTTTGATAAACAAACCACGGTCCATTCATTGAGATATATTTATTTTTCATATGAATGTAAGCCAAATGGACTTTGAAATTCAGGGTATTTGGTCTGATTGATGAGCTGTGGAGAGCGAAATGATTTTTGTGGATGCAAGCCAAGGCGGCTAACTGGCCGGGGGCGTTGTCCCCGGCCCTTTCCTTGCGATTCATCTGGCAATCGATTTGTGTTCACAGGCAGAAGGCGTTGGGATCGGCGGGTTCACCGGAGCGCTTCAGCCCGGTGTGGGGATGGTAATTATTTTGGTGGTGATCCAGGATTGCGAAAGCTTCATCACAGTGAAAGGAGAGGCTGGGTTTGAGGTCTTGCCATTCGCCGTCGTAGATTTGGACAGAGAATTGCTGGGCCCGGCGGTAGTGGCTTCGGTTGGGAGAGAGGCCGAGGCGTGAGAGCTTGCGAATTTCCTCAGCGAGCTTGCGGCCTTTGGGCCCCCACGGAATGAGAACCGGGTGGGTATTGGATTCAATGAGGCGGAAGCGTTCGGCGGCGGTTTTATATGAGTAGGATTTTGCCCAGTTCGCACCGCGTTCGTCTGGCTTGAAGCATGGCATGTCGTTGGAAACGATGTGGTGCTTGTCCCAGCGGGTGGAGAGCCCCGCTTGCCAGATGGCATGCTCGAAGTATGTGCGGATAAGCTCGGGATCGAGAAGATCGCGTTGTTTGAGATTCGGCAGAATTTGGGCGCGAGTGACGGCTGCGTTGGCGGCAAGGTCGCTGAGCCCCTTGGGAATGGGGTGATCGGTCGGTTCGAAGAGGAAAACACGCCCTTGGACAGTGGAGCCTGATGGGTCTTTGAGTTCGCCATTGCGGTTGCAGCGACCGGCGGCTTGGGCGAAAGAATCGAGACCACACTCGGCGCGATAGACGACGGGAAAGCTGATATCGACCCCGGCCTCGACGAGCTGCGTGGAGACAAGGGTGACTGCTTTTCCCTGTTTCCGCAGGCGCTTCGCCTTGGCGAGCACACACATGATATGGCGTGGGCACATGCGGGCGGAGAGGTGAAGGGAATGGGTGAGTGCACTGAGTTTATCGTAGAGTGTCTGAGCCGCCTTGGTTGTGTTGACGATGAGGAGGCAGCCGGTCGGGGCATGTTCGCGGATGTGGTTGATGAGAGCTTCGTCGTCGAGGGGTCCGAGGTGCAGACACGTGACGCGTTCGAGGGTTTGGACGAGGCCGGGTTTGTCCCGGATGATTTCGGTATTTTCTTCGCACGGGATGCCGATGGGAAATTCCTCGCGATAATCGAGTGCCGGTTGCGTGGCCGTGCAGAAAACAGCAGTTGACCCAAGGTCATGGACGAGGCAACGAAGTCCGCGCAGGATGGGAGCAAGCAGGTGGTTTGGCAGGGACTGGACTTCGTCAAAGATGAGGGCGCTGCGGGCGGTGCGGTGGAGCTTGCGGCAGGCGCTCGTGCGGTTGGCAAATAGCGACTCGAAAAAACGAACGTTGGTCGTGACAATCATGGGGGCGTCCCAGTTTTCGGCAGCGAGACGGTTGGCCTCGGTTTCCTTTGCGGGATCGAATTTGGAGTGGTGTTCGAGGACGATGTCGCGTCCGAGGGCTTTGGCGAGAGGTGCGAATACCTCGCGAAAGACGTCGGCGTTTTGGGTGATGATGCTGGTGAAGGGGATGACGAAGATTACGCGACGGAGCCCGTGCTGCTTGGCGTGGCGCAGGGCGAACAGGAGGGAGGAGAGGGTTTTCCCGCCGCCGGTCGGAACCGTGAGGGAAAAGAATCCGGACGGGTGTGAGGCGGCATATTCACAATCTTGTCGCACAGTGGAACGGGCGCGGTTAATGGGCGTTGGCTCGGTTGAAGAGAATTTTGTCGCCAGGTAGGATTCGAGCGTAGTGAGCATCTGGTCGAGGATGTCTTCGGGCCAAGGTGCGCGCTGGGAAGTACGGTCAGGCTGCATGAAGGCCTCCGTGGCAATAAAGTCGGCATCCACGAGGCAGGAAAAAAAATAACGCAGCATGAATGCCATGGCGTCATTACCGGCACCGGAACGAGTGAGAGGAGGGGATGGGGGGACCTCGTCCAGTGGCACGCCTGCAGCCTGAGCGTGAGATTTCCATTCGTTGATTCTCTTCCCCAAGCGCTCGTGGAAAAGGTAGGCCCCATCTGCGAGACCGGCATGGTGGCCGGCAATGAGATAACTCAGGAGGGGGCCGCTGGGGTGGAAATCGCGAGTGAAGACAGCTCCAGCGGTGGAGTGGTCCGCTTTTTTCGAGGGGATTCCGTTACTTTCAGGTGTATGAAGATCGGCCTTGGAGGCGAGGTAGGCTTGCCATTCGGGGGCGAATTTGCCGAGGTCGTGCCAGAGGCCGGCGAGGTACCCCCATTGTTGAGCGGCCTTCGACTCTGCTGATCCGATTGCGAACATTTCCTCCGCGAATTTTGCAGTCCAGAAAGCTACCTTGTTGAGGTGGCCGTGCATGGGTTCCATGCGAGCACATTTTTCGCATGCCTCACGCTGGCATTGTTCCTCGCGGTCTCCGAAGGGGGTAAATAGTGGTTCCCAGTGATTTTCGGCATCCTCCGGCCTCGGGTAGTTCGGGTTTGTATGAGCGAAGGCCGGCATCGGGAGATCTATCTGGCTTCAAAAATGGCTGGAGTCATGGAGTGGCAGAGATCCGGGAATGTTTTGCCGACAACCTTACCAAGGGGGGTAGGACATTTACGGGGGTAGGGCGCGATTTTTGATTTTTAATTTTGGATAGAATTTGACGCTCGGAAGACCTTTGAGGTCGGAGTCCTGCGTCCAGAGATTGGCTTTGTGAGTGAGGGCGGTGGCGTAGATGAGGGAGTCGGCCATGGCGGTCTTGTGCCGGATGCTCAGACCGGCGGCGGTGATGCAGATCTTGGGATCAGGCGGAATAACGGAGCCTTGTTGGAGCAGGTCGACCAGTTGCCTTGCGCGAACCTCGTCCGCGTTAATTACCGTGTATTTCCAGACTTCGTAGATGGTGATCGTTGAGACGATCACTTGGGTGAGGTCCCCTGCCGCCCGCAGGAAAGTGCTGGCGTTGGGTCCGTTGTGGGCGATCTCGATCCATGCTGAGCTATCAAGGCAGGCGTCAGTCATGGCATCTCGCGGTCGGTTTTATCGCGCTCGAATGGAATATGGGCACAGTCGGAAAGGAAGCCCACGAGTTGATCCGGGGTGAGGATGGGCCGGACTTCAATCGCGCCATCCTTTTCGACGAGTTGAAGGCGTTGTCCGGGATGCAAGTTCATGGACTTGCGAATTTCTTTTGGGATAACGATTTGATATTTGGGTGACAAAAGAGACGTCGTCATACGATTAATAAAATAGGCTACGTTCAAGCATTTGTCGCCAACAATCCACTGGCGAGCATCTGAGAATTTTGGATTTCTAATTTCCGATGGAGGGCCACGGGGCGGCGTGTCCGGAATTATCCCGAATCCCGGGATTTGTAGTATTCTACTTTTCCGGCCTCCGCGAACGATTGCAGGCGATTCGCAAGGTTGGCCTGATCTGCGGGGGAAAGCATGCGAAAGCTTTCGATGAGAGCCACTTTGTCTGTCAGGAATTCCGGTTTTTCGGCTCCGGTGATCAAAACCGCCACGGGCTGGGACAGTGCAAAATGGATGCAGTCGGCGAGCGACAAATGATTCGGGACGATGGGGTCATCCGTGGACCACGTGACCTTCGTGTTGACTTGCTTCTGCGCAAAAAAATGTCCGTCGGCGAGGGTCTTCATTGCCAACATGCCATAACCTGCCTTTTCGGCCCCGGGAACGACCAGCTTCAGAAAGCTGTTCTTGCTCACGGCGTCGACGGGATTGACCGGAAACTGACAGGCGGCAAATGCATCTCCCGCAAGTTCGATCATGCGGAGGTGGGCATAGGGACTGCTGTGGCCGGTGAAGCCCAGATGTCGAACCAGCCCCTTTTCCCGGGCTTTCAGCGCCATATCCAAAACTCCGGCGGCCAACCGCTTTTCCACATCCTCCGGAGATTGCAGAGCATGAAGCTGCCAGAGATCAATCCGGTCGGTCTTCAGCCTGCGCAGAGAGCCTTCCAGGTGCTCCCGGGCCAGGGCCGCGGTGGCCGCCGTCGATTTGGTCATGAGGAAAATCTCATCGCGGAATTTCGGGGTGAGATACGTTCCGTAACGTTCCTCGCTGATTCCCGAGTTGTAACTTTCGGCCGTGTCAAAAAAACGGACGCCTGCCTCCAGTGCAGCCTCAATCGTGGCCCGCGCAAGTTCGTCGGACGTCCAACCGATGTGGAACCCTCCGAGCCCGAGGATCGTGACCTGCTCGCCGGTTTTTCCCAACGCCCGCTTGGGCAAAACCTTTCCCAGCTTGTCGGGTGCTGCGTTCAAAAGATGGGGCGGCAGAGCGAGAGTCAGTCCGGTCGCAGAAACCTTTCGCAGGAATTCACGGCGATTCATGGCATTCAGGCAACTGCCGTTAGCCGGTTTCCACAAGCCTAATCCGGCGGGGCCGGTGCCAAGGGCGGGGGTGGGGGCAAAGGGAGCCGGTGAGAAATAGGTTCCCTCGCTGCCGGATTAGTAAAATTTTGCTGCGCAAAATGGGGCAGAACAAAGACCGAGCTACGACCTCCATTGATGCTTGGCGGCATCAACTCCATA
>JBGSSC010000641.1:0-2857 GCA_041737265.1 Terrimicrobiaceae bacterium
GCCTCCGTATTGATAAAAATCAAAAAACGGAGCGTGCATCGGTGCGCGTTCGAAGTTCAGCCGGTTGTCCACCACCACGGCAATTTCGCGGGTGGAATGATTTGCCGGAGGAATATCGACCGTGAAGGGTGCATAACCACAGGCGTGTTCGGCGCAGGGCGCTCCATCCACAAACACCCGGCACCAGATGGACACTGCGCCAAATTCCAACCGCGCCCGCCGCCCGGACGGAACCTCCACCACCCGCCGATAGACCGCAGCGCCCCGTTTTCCCGCATAATCCGGCAGGGCGTCGAAGGCCGAGGGCACCAAGGCTTTTTCCCAAGCCGCAACTATATCGGGAGTCAGGCTTGAGGAATTCACCCGGCCCAGGAAGGAAAAATCCCACAGGCCGTCGAGAGATTGAACCGGTCTCAACTGATGCTTCATAAAAGCTTGATCATGGCCCGCCAGGCGCCATCGGCATAGAAGCGGTGGCCTTCCGGCCCGGTCACCAAGCGGCAACGATCGGCAGCGTCCCGGGCGGCATAGATGCGCTGCAGATGTCGAAAGGCTTTCTTTGCGGCAAAGAAGGGAATGATCTCATCCTGACGCCCGTTGACCAGAACGAGGGGACGGGGAGCAATCAATCCCGCGATGTCCGCCATCTCGGCAATTTGCAGGAGCCCGGGAACGTAATTGCAAACGCAATGGTTCATCGCCATGACCGAATCCCGGAATGTGCAAAAGTACCCCGAACACATGACCCTCTTGATGCGGGGCATGATAGCTGCGCCGTAAAGCACAACCGTACCCCCGCCCGAATGCCCCATGGCCCCAAGGCGGCTCATGTCCACATCACCCCGCTCTTCAAGATAATCCACCGCCCGTCCCAGATCGAAAATGCGTTCTCCCAGCAGAGTCCGGCCAAGCATCAGCGCCTGCATGGCCGCATCCTGGCAGCGTTTCGGGGCCACTCTTTTCTGCACGCGCTCCTCCCGTTCGCCGATGGCCCGTTGTTCGATGCAAAGCGCGGCCATCCCCCGCCTCATGCAGCCCAAAGCGAAATCACGGTCTCCCTCGGTCACGATCGGCTCCTCTTCGTCCGGAGAGACGGCAATCGAGTGGTGCATGCCGGTCGTGTGCCCCTGCAGGCAGATCACGAACGTATGGGGCGGACGGGACTCACGGGGCAGGCAAACGTAAGCGGGAACATCGCTGCCGGGTTCTGCGGTAAACACGATTTTCTCGATAGTCCCGAGGGCATGGCTGCGTTTCCATAGTGTGCGAGTGTTCAAAGGCCCGGGGTCCGCCGGTATCTGCCCCAAAAGTTTCCGGAACCGTGTGCGGAGCTGACGCTGCCATGCAACCACGTCTCCCCCTTGATACTGCAGTGCGGGAGGGCACAAATTCTGAATCAGCCTGTGCGTCGTAGTTGGGCTGAAGTTGGGTGGTATGGGAAACTTCCTGAGCATGACAAATCGTCAGAATCTGTTGGGCAACCCTGTGCTTGTATCCTTCTTCTGAAGAGACCGGAATACAAGGATTGTCGCTTGGAAGTCAAAAGTGTCGGAGGGAGATTTTAAACAAAGGGAGTGGGCATGGGGTTATTGTAGTAATCGACAAAATCAGGGTGGGGGCTTGGACGGTGCCCCTTGTCGCGACCGGCATAAACAGCCAGGTAGTATACCTGATGGCCGGGCGCAGCCGCTACGGTGTGGTAGCCAAAAGGCATTTTATGGAGGGTGTTATGCCTTACCATGAAGGCATGGTCGCCTCCCACCTCACCTCCGAAGAGGGCACAGAATCCAAAGCCGGTTTGTGGTTCCACTTTGTAAAAATACATTTCCTCCTGAAAGAGATCCCCGGGAACGTCCTCGTGTTTGTGTGGCGGGTAGGTCGCCCAGCGCCCGTCGCGCACCACGACCTCCGCCAGCCAGAGGCGCTCGCTCGGACAGTCCTTACCGATCAAGTAACGGAAATGTCGCGTTGTGTTTCCTTCACCCCAGTGGCCATTTTGACAATTTTCCGGAGTGGTGGAATACGGTGGGATCGGTGTCGTGCTTATTGCCGATGCCAACCCGGCAACCAGACTGGATTTTGCTTCAATGACAACCTCCGAGCCACAGCCGGCATAGACCCCCGAAGGCAAGGAGAGAAACACCGACTCGCGTCGACCGATTCCGGGAAAGGATGTCCCATCTACCATGATATCTGCAGTCCCGGTAAAAAGAACAATACCATACTCCCTGTCGCCGGTGGATAAAACATGGCGTTCTCCCGGGTTCAGGACGAGTTGGGCGAAGTCGATAATCCGGCAGGTATTAAACTCCGGTTTGTTAAGACCTGCGGCTTCACCCAAGGTCTCAAAATAGGCTTGGCCGTAGTCGGTGCGGTTTGGAGTCATACTTTTAAATAAAATTGTAGTGTTTGAGTTCGCCGAGCAGACGCAGAAAAATTCCGGTGGCATAGGTGCATTCCGCCATTGTCGAGTGCTTGTGAGTCTCCCATCCACCATGCCCGGCGGGCCGTTGGGCACCGACCAAAGCGCCATCGCGCCTGATCCAAGTGGCAAGCTCACCGGCCGTGCGTTGGACGTGGGAAGCAACTTTTGGCTCAATCCATTTTTCGCCGGCACCGATGGCAAGGCCCGCGGCGATCATTGCACTTCCACTGGTTTCCAAGTGTGCGTCCGCGCACTCGGGAACGATCCTCCATAGACCACAAGATTGCTGCCACCGCAAAAGTGCGACGCAGAGTTCACGGTAGATGCCGAGCACCTCCGTCCAACCTTCGATGTCACTGGGGCAACGACGTAGGACGTCGGCCAGAGAGAGTATTACCCAGCCGTTGCCGCGGGACCAGAACCCCGCGGTCC
>JBGSSC010000036.1:0-3029 GCA_041737265.1 Terrimicrobiaceae bacterium
GCTCGAACGGGGTTGGCTTCGCGCTCATGACGGCAGGTGGACGCCAGCCATGCCATCGAAGAGGCCGTGCAGGGCCTCACACCGGGCGATAGCGGTATGCGGATTGCTCTCCTTGTAGGCCTCGGTGAAGGCGTTCCAGAGACTCCAACCATTGCGAGGGGCAAATTCCGCATGTGCGGAATTTCGCCATTGGGCGAGCACCTCGGGGATTTGGCTCGTCGTGATGGCCCGGCAGTCAGTGGCGCGGATGACGATGTCGTGGGCCTTGGAATCGCTCAACCGCAGGGAGCGGTAGGCATCGATGCGGTGGTCAAGCTGGATAAGCTTGTCGCCGAGTTGGCCCACTGTCTGATTCTGCCGGGCCTCTGTCCTTCATGCAGCCAGCTTCCTGTCGCTTGGCATTCTTTATCCGGACTTGGAATCGCTGGATGATTGACCCTCCAGGCTCCTGCTGATACCCAGGAAAAAGGACGAAAAATCCCACTGATATTGTCGCAACCGCCTTCTTTATGAACCAGCCCACCACTCCCGACTCCCTGCTGGCAATCTGCCTCTTTGCCGCCTTTTCCAATGGTGAGCAATCGGATGACGAACGTCGTGAAATCTCCCGCTTTGCCATAGAAATCGGCACGGATAACCTGGCCGAACTCTCCCGCGGGATCCTGATGGGGAAACTTTCCATCGGGCAGGCATGCGGGGGGCTTGTCACTACAAAGGACCGGTTGCTTGCTTATGAAATGGCACGGGCGATTTGTGAAGCCGGCGGATCGATATCCTCCGAGGAAGAAGCGTTTCTCTCCGAACTGCGCCGCCATCTGTCGCTTGGGGAAGGGGAGGCAGGGGCTGTTGACAAGGATGTGGATGCCATCGCCCTTGCGCCGATTGTTCCGGCTGTGCCGGAGGCTGCCACAGGCGACAATGGCACAATGATTCTCAAATATGCGATACTCAACGGCGCTCTCGAATTGCTGCCCGAGACATTGGCAACCGTCGTGATCATCCCCATGCAGATGAAGATGGTTTACCGTATCGGCGAGTCCCACGGGGTGGAGCTCGACCGCTCCACCATCAAGGAGTTCCTCGCCGCTGCGGGTATCGGACTCGGCTCGCAAATGCTCGAGGGCTTTGCACGAAAGTTGATGGGAAAACTCGGACGTCAGGTCGGAGGGAAAACGGCTGGTCGTGCCGCCGACCAGGTTGCAGGGTCCGCGTTTTCGTTTGCTTCCACCTACGCGATCGGACACATGGCGGAAAAATACTATGCGGGCGGACGCAAGCTCACGGCTCCGGATCTGAACAAACTCATCGAACCCCTGAAAAGCCAGGCCCGCGAACTTCATGCGCGGTACCTGCCGGAAATCCAGGAGCGGGCCAAAACGCTCGACACTGCAGCTATCCTTTCGCTCGTCCGAGGCAACACACCGGCCTAATCCGGCGGGAGCCGGTGCCAAGGGTGGGGTTGTGGGCAAGAAGATCCGGTGAGAAACGGGCTCCCCCCGCCGCCGGATTAGAAATATTTTGCTGCGCAAAATGAGGCAAAACAACGACGGCGCCACCCGGATGTCCCTTATTTTCCTGCGACTGCTCCAGCCAGTCGGGCGATTGCCCTTTGGCCCTCATGCGAGAACTGCCGCTCGGCTGTCACAACGTAAAGTTCCTCGTGGATGCCGGTCTTGAGCGGCAACTCGCTAAGCCCATAGCGCAGCGCGAGGTCTGGCAGGACAACATCAATCACAGGCGTTGCGCCTGCCCCCGAGGCCGCCATTTCCCACATGGCGGCCGCATCGTCGAACTCGGCTCGAATCTTCGGCACAACCTTTTTCTCCGCCCACCAGCGGTCCAGTTCCCTGCGTAGCGGGGACTCGCGGGTCGGCAGCAGAACGGGAAAACCGGACAACCCGGATCGGGAACGGAAAGTTTTCTTCAGTTCCGGGGAGGCAACAAAGCGGACCCCATGGCGCCCGGCATTGGTGCTGAAGAGAGCGGTTTTCAGCGGAGCTGCGGGGGGCGAGTTGGCGATCACGATGTCCAGTTGATGGGCAGCCAGAGCGGGGAACAGCTCTCCCGGCAAGCCCTCGCGGACGACCACATGAAGGAGCGGGAGTTCCTCAAACGCCTTCACCAGCACCCGCGAGGCGAGCAGCTTGGGCAAGGCGTCCACGATTCCCACAAAAACCGTCTCCGGGCCGACCGGACCGCCACGGCGGATGACCTCGATCATTTCGTCGCCGAATCCGTAGATTCTTTCGGCATACCTCTTCACCATGCGCCCGGCATCCGTGAGTACGAGCGACTTGCCCTCGCGGAGAAAGAGTGGGGTTCCCAGGAAGCTCTCAAGCTCGCGCACCTGCGCGCTCAGAGTGGGCGGTGACACATGCAGGGCGTCGGAAGCGGCCTTGATTCCCCCCTCCGAAGCGACGGCGAGGAAATAGCGGAGGTGGTGGTAGTTCAGCTGTGTGTTCATTCGTAAAAACCGAACGTTATATTTATATCATCGTTATTTTCAAACTCAGAACTCTCGGTCATCTTCTTCCATATGACAACCGGGAGAAACAGCGAGGAATGAACCACCGGCCAATCATGCACAGGACGACCACGATTATGAGACACGGATCACCCGGCAAAGCGATTTCGATCGACGCATTTATCGAATCCGAGCGTGAAGTGATGACTGCGGACCATCTGCGCGGGCTCGGATCCTTCAGTGCCCAGATTTTTGCCAAACTTGCAACCGAGCAGGCCAAGCAACATCACGATTTGCATGAGGGCGCGCATTTCCTGATGCGGCTCGTGGAGTCCGGGGAGGTTAAGGAGTGCACTGACCCGCTTCCGGCGCATCTTGCCGAGGCCGGGGTTGCGCTGACCTACCTTCTCAAAGGAATGGACCTCATCCCGGATTCCGTGCCGGAAATTGGACTTACTGATGATGCCCGCATTGTTGCGAGGGTAATCGATCGAAATCCGGAACTCCGGTCATGAGCGGGATTCCTTTCACTTGGTGGGTTTCCTTTAATATCTTCGTCATCGTC